>JAYVWD010000257.1:0-10210 GCA_043786345.1 Pseudomonadota bacterium | reverse complement strand
GCGCCGCCGGCGGCGCGCCCCCGAGGGTCCGCGCTTTCATCTGCGCCGCGACCATCGGCGGCGGCTTTGCCTTGAGCAGGGCCGGCTCGACGGCGACGTATTGCGGGCCGGTCCGCGCCGGTGGCCGGACGGAGGCGACGCCGTCCACCGGGGCCTTGCCGGCAACCGCCCCGCCGGTCGGGCCGGGCTCCTCCGCCGCGCGCATGGCGAGGTAGCCGACGAGCGCCGCGGCGCAGGCGGCGAGGCCGATCAGATTGCGGAGGTGGCGGGGGCGGAAGTCCGGGTCCATGTCCCCTGCGTCGGCGCGTTGGGGCGGGGGCCTTGAGCGCCGCCCGCTCGCCGGGATTTGGGCCGGTCGCCAAAGACCCGGCGAATCAGTAGAAATGATAGAGGGCGGCGCTCGCCTCGCTCGCCCAGGGCTTGCGCTCCCAGGCGAAGGCGAGCTCCCAGGCCTCGGCCGCGAGAACGGCCGCCTCGACGCGACCGACCCGCCGGTCGAGCACCGCCCCCGCCGGCCCGAAGCGCCGGCCCGCCTCGCCGTACGCCGAAAGCTTCGCGAACGGCGAGAAGGGCAGCGTCATCCCCGCCCCCGCCGCCACGCCCGCGAACCAGGGCAGCCCGGTCGCGGCCGCGGCACCCGCCTCCGCCGTCGCGAGCCCATAGAGCGCCAGCGGCCCGACGCCGAAGACCGGCCCGACCCCGGCGCGCACACGCTTGTCGAGGCAGTGCCAGCTCGCGCCCGCGCCGTCGCCGGCGTTCGCGGCGCCGATCTCGAGGCTCCACGCGAAGGGGCGCGCCAACCACGGGAGCCGCGGCACCGACTGGATCGTGAGCAGGTCGAAGCGCTCGCCGAAGAGCTGCCGCGTCGCCGGCCGCCAACGTAAGACGGTGTCGAAAAACGTGATCGCGAGGCCCGGCGCGGCGCCCCAATCGGGCTCGTCGAGCGCCCGGAGCGCCGGCCGCCAAGAGAGCTGCAGCGTCCCCGCCTGGCCTGGGGCAGAAACCGCGCCCGTGCCGACGCGCGAGGTGCCGCCGCCTCTGTCCGGGCGTTCGGCCGCGGGCGGCGGCGGGTCGGGCGCGAGGCGGGGGGCGCGGGTCGTCGCGCGCAGCAGCAGCAGGGTCTGGCGCAGCGCCGCGTGCACGGTCGCGGCCTTGGTGCCGGCGAGCTGTTCGTCGTAGTCGACGTACTCGATCACGGTGTCGATCACGGCCGCGCGCGGCGCGACGGCGAGCGCCAAAAGGCTCTTTTTCGCGGCCGCCGCGTCGTTCGCCCCGAGGATCCCGTCGACGAGCGCCCGCTCCGAGTCGTCCAGACGGCGGTAGCGCGCCAAAAACCGCGTCAGCACCGAGGCGCGGTACGTGACCTTGGTGACGAGCCCGGGCGCCCTCAGCGCGACGCGCATCGCATCCGACGGGATCATCCACAAATGCGGCAGCGGCAGCTCCAGCGCCGGATTCGCGAGTTCCATCAACATGAGCAGCACAAGCGCGCAGTTTTCGTCGAAGTAATAGTAGTCGATCACCGTCGGGCCGAGCTCCCACAGGGCGCGCTTCATCAGCGCCAGCTGCGGTTTGGTGAGCGACAGCTCGTACTCCCACAGGTCGCGGCTTTCGGAGTTGTTGTATTCCTGCACCTTAAGGTACAGCGGCAGGATGGCGAAATGCCCCGGAAACCCGCCAGCCAGCCCGCGGTACGCATAGACGACGGCGTTGTTGCTGTCCGGATACGCCATGAAGTTGACGGTGTCGTCGAGCAACGCGCTGTCGACGCGGCCCGGGACCTTCGGGCGTTTCAGCCGCAAGAACGTGTGCCCGAACAGCGACGCCGGGTTGTTGGCGAAGGAGCTCGAGAAGACCAGGCTCGCGCCCTCCTCGCCGATCTCCGCGAGGAACGCGCCGAGGCGCGGGCAGGTGCGCGGCGGCCAGGCCGCCGCCAGGTCGGGCGCCACCCGGCGCAAGTACGCCTCGCGCGCCGGAAACCGGCACATCGGATCGGCGTCGAGCGCCGCCGGGTCCGTCGTCTGCGGCGCCGCGAACGCCGCCAGCGTCGCCGCCAACTCGCCCGCCGGCGTCCAGTCCTGGGACTTGGGCGCCAGGAAGTAGTCCGGCGAATCGACGATGCTCGTCGGCGGCCCGACCATCCGCCCGCGGACCATCAGGATCGTGGTCCAAGCCCGCGCCTGCGCCAGGTCCTGGACGCGCGGATCGCTCACGGGCGAGGGCGTCTGGCCTGGCGTCCACCCCGCCATCGACACGAGACCCAGGAAAAGGAGCCCGAAAAGGGCGCCGTTTCTTACGATTTGGCGACGACCCGTTCGCAACTGGCGGTCAACTTCGGATTGGCGCGCAGCGCGCTCATGTACTGCGCGTAGACGACGTTGGCGTCGTCGCTGGTGAAGATGCGCTGGTAGTTGACGCGGCTCGTCTCGATGAACTCGCCCTCGCTCGCGCCGTCGCAGCCGAGGACCTGGGCGAAGGCGTGCGCGTAGGAGCCGCCGCCGGCCGACACGTCCTCTTCCAAGGCGCGCAGGTTGGCGGCCACGAAGACCTCCTGCTCGATCCGCAGAGCCGCGCCGCCCGCCTGCTCCTTGCAATTGCTGGAGCCGGTCGAAGAGATCGCCGAGGTCTGAAGGCCGGTGATGTTGAGCGTGCCGGCGGTGATCTGGGCGCCCTTGGAGTCGTCCTTGAAGACGAGGGAGCCTAGCCCGCAGCCCGCCATGCCGTATGGCGGCACGTAGGTCGCGGCGGCTTCGGAGCCCTTTTTCTCTTTTTTGCCGGCGCCCTTTTTGCCGCCCTTCTTGTCTTTGGCGAAAGCGCCCGGCGCGGCGAGGAGGAGCGGTGCGCAGACGAGGACGAGGCCGACGGCTTTCAGCGAACGCTTGAGCATGATCCAATTCCCCTTTAGAGAAGGCCTCAGTGGAGGTTTTTTCAGAGTTTGGCGCAGCGGGCCGACAAGTCGGGATCGGCCCGCAGCGTGTCGCGGGCCACGTCGAAGGCGGCGACCGCGCCCGGCTGGGCGAAGATCGCGTCGTAGCCGTCGCGCAGGCCGTTGACGACGGCCGGGGTCACCGCGGCCTCGCAACCGAGGGCGTCGGCGAAGGCGACGAGGGTCTCGCCTTCACCCTGGGCGATCTCTTTGGACAGCGTCTGAAAGTTCGAGACGAAGAACCCCTCCTGCGCCCGCTCGTCGTCGGCCGAGCCCTTGCCGGACGGCGTGCAGTTGGAGGTGCCGAATGAGATGCCGAACATCTGGTTGTAGGCGAAGTAGTTGGTGTACGCGGCGATCGACTGGGTCGAGGCGCCCGACTTCGGCCCGAAGAACACCGAGCCGAGGCCGCAACCGGCCAAGCCGTATTTGCGCTCCGCTTGCGCCTGACCGGCGGCGATCGCGAAGACGATTCCCGAGGCGGAGAGAAGGAGTCTTTTGTTCACGGTTAACACCCTTCGCGGCAGCGTGAGTCTTGTAGCTCTTTGCTTTTACGTCCAGATTAACGCAGTCTTGAGCGGAAGCCAAGAGGACATGCATATGCTCCGCGTTTTCGTCGCCGCCGCCCTGCTCCTGCTCACCGGCTGCAATTCGCTTTTCTACCATCCCATGGTCGGCACCCTCACGACGCCGACGGCGCTGGGCCTCGACTTCGAGGATTTCTTTGCGGAGTCGGCGCCGGGAGTGCGCCTCCACTTCTGGCGGATCGCAGCCCGCAAGGGCGGGCCGCGCGCGGGCACGGTGCTGCACTTTCACGGCAACGCCGAGAATATGACCTCCCATTTTCTTTACGTCGCCTGGCTCGCCGAAGCGGGCTACGACGTCGTCGCCTTCGACTACCGCGGCTATGGCGCGTCGAGCGGCGAGCCGGACCGCGAAGGCCTCGTCGAGGACGCGCGCGCCGCCCTGCGGGTGGCGGCAGCCAAGGGCGGCGACCTCTTCGTCGTCGCGCAAAGTCTGGGCGGCGCGGTCGCCGTGCCCGCCATCGTCAAGGAGGCCCCGAAGTCGTTGCGGGCCGTGGCTCTGGACAGCACCTTCAGCTCCTACCGGAGCGTCGCCCGCGCCAAGCTCGCCGAGCACTGGTTCAGCTGGCCGCTCCAATGGCCGCTCTCGTTTCTCGTCAGCGACGACCGGAGTCCCCTCGCCGACGCACCGAAATTCTCCTGGCCGGTCGTGGTGTTACATGCGCCGAACGACCCCGTGGTGCCGTATGCGGAAGCGCGCCGCCTCTTCGCCGCGCTCGGCTCCCCGGGAAAGGAGCTCTGGGACGTTCCCGGGCGCGGCCACACCTTCGCCTTCTCCGACGCCGAAGAGGCGCAGCCCTTTCGGGAGCGCCTCGTCCGCTTCTTCAAGAAGGAAGCGTCGCCTCAGTAGAGGGCGGCGCGTTCCGTCTGCAGCTCGGGGCTCTCCAGGTAGTCGTCGTAACTCATCTGCTTGTCCATCAGCCCCTTGGGCGTCAGCTCGATGATGCGGGTCGCGACCGTGTTCACGAACTCCCGGTCCTGCGACGTGAACAGGATCGTCCCTTTGAAGTCGATGAGCCCGTTGTTGAGGGCCGTGATCGACTCGAGGTCCAAGTGGTTCGTGGGCTCGTCCATGACCAGCACGTTGCCGCGCATCTGCATCATCTTGGCGAGCATGCAGCGGACCTTCTCGCCGCCGGAGAGCACCCGCGACTGCTTGAGGGACTCCTCGCCGGTGAACAGCATCTTGCCGAGGAAGCTGCGCACGAATTCCTCGTCGCGCTCGGCATCGGTCTTGGCGTACTGGCGGAGCCACTCGATCAGGGTCTTGTCGGTCTTGAAGTATTCGGCGTTGTCCTTCGGGAAATACGCCTGGGTCGTCGTGACGCCCCACTTGAACGTGCCGGCCGCGGCCTTGACTTCGCCCATGAGGATCTGGAAGAGCAGCGTCGCGGGCGAGCCGTCCTTGCCGACGAAGGCGATCTTCTCGCCCTTCATGACCGTCAAGTCGAGGTGCTTGAAGAGCGTCCGCTCCTCCGTGGCGCCCGTCATGCCCTTGACCAGGAGGAGGTCGTTGCCGGCCTCGCGCTCCTGGGTGAAGAAGACGTGGGGGTACTTCCGCGACGAGGGCTTGATGTCCTCGACGGTGAGCTTGGTGATCAGCTTTTTCCGCGACGTCGCCTGGCGCGACTTGGAGGCGTTGGCCGAGAAGCGCTCGATGAAGGTCTTGAGCTCCTTGATCTTGTCCTCGGACTTCTTGTTCTTGTCGTACTTCTGCTTCAACGCCAGCTGCGAGGACTGGTACCAGAAGGTGTAGTTGCCCGTGTAGAGCTGGATTTTGCCGAAGTCGATGTCGGCGACGTGCGTGCAGACTTTATCGAGGAAGTGCCGGTCGTGGCTCACGACGACGACCGTGTTCTTGAACTCGCAGAGAAACTCCTCGAGCCACATGATCGAGGGGAGGTCCAGGTTGTTCGTCGGCTCGTCGAGCAGCAGGATGTCGGGGTTCCCGAAGAGCGCCTGCACGAGCAGCACGCGGACCTTCTGGCCGGCCTCGAGCTCCTTCATCTTCTTATGGTGGAGCGGCTCGTGGATGCCGAGGGCCCCGAGCATCTCGGCGGCCTGCGACTCGGCGTCCCAGCCGTTGAGCTCGGCGAAGCGGCCCTCGAGCTCCGAGGCGCGGATCCCGTCCTCGTCGCTGAAGTCCGGCTTGGCGTAAAGCTCGTCCTTCTCGATCATGATGTCGAACAGGGGTCGATTGCCCATGATGACGGCCTTCAAGACCTCGACCTCGTCGAACTCGAACTGGTTCTGGCGGAGGACGGCGATCCGCTGCCCCGGGGCGACGATGACCTGGCCATGGTCCGCCTCGATCTCGCCCGAGAGGATTTTGACGAACGTGGACTTGCCCGCCCCGTTCGCGCCGATCAGGCCGTAGGTGTTGCCGGGCAGGAACTTGATGTCGACGTCCTGAAAGAGCACGCGCTGGCCGTAGGCCAGGGTCACGCCGCTGGTGCTGATCATTTGGGGAATCCTCGGGTAGGTAAAGCGGAGGCTAGGCTTTTACCCTTACGGACCGCCCCTTTGCAAGCTCGACAGCATAAATCCGACTGAATCCCCAGGGATACGGCCAAGCGCCGAAGCTCAGCGTTTCGCTTTGGCCTTCGGCTCATAGACGAAGCAGTCCGAGAAGTAGTGGATGCCGCGGCCGCGTGGGATCCGGCCCCGGGCCCCGAAGAGCACCCGGCCACAAAGGCGGATCAGCAGCCCCTGGGCGCGGTTCACCCGGTAGCTATTGAAGGCCTCGAGGCGCTTTTTCTGGCTGTATCCTGCCGCCTCCAGTACACGCTCCACTTCGAGACGGCCGACAGCCCCGACGAGGTAGGGGTTATACATCAGGTATAAGGTATGAGGCTCCGCGGGGTCGACGTTGGCGAGGGCGACCTCGAGAAAGAGCTTCACCGCGGACGGGTTGTACGGGGGGTCCAGGCAGACCGCCGCCGCGGGCCTAGAGGCTTTGAAACCTTTGCCGAAATCGGCCAGCTCGAGGCGCGGCCGGCGGGCGTTCCCGGCGGTCATCGAGGCGATCACCCCGAGGAGGGCCTCGTCGCAGTCGGCCACCGTCACGTCGGAGAAGCCGCGGGCCGAGAGCTCGACGGCCACCAGGTCGTCGTCCCCCAGCAGCACCACCGGCGCGTCCTTCAGGCCGGCGCGCTCGAGGAGGTCGGCGCGATCACGGCGGGTTTGGGGGGTGCACGGCAATTGATTGAAGCGCGCCACGAAGCCGAAGCGGCCGGCGTGGTCGTAGACCACCTCGCGGTCGTCGTCGCTGGCGCGCAGCCCGACGTTGAAGGCGATCAGGCGCTCCACGTAAAGGAGCTGCTCCGCGTACGGCAAGGTCAGGACCCGGCGCGCCGAGTCGTTCATCGGAACCCGCAGGGCGAAGGCCTTGAGGAGCTTTCCGAACAACGGCAAGAGCGCAGTTTGACGGGCTCCGCGCAGAATCGCAGGGAGGGAATCGGTCGTGACCGCAGCCGGTCGGCGGGCCTGTTCTATGATCGGCAAGGGGTCGGGACTCGATTCAAAAGGGTTCAACCTGATTGAACGCTTTAAGGCGGAGGTGCGTCAAGGCTTTGTCGAAAATGCACGGTTGAGTTCGTGGCACGGAAGATGCAATTCTCTGCCAATCAAGGAGATCCCGATGCGTCCGGACCCCGTCCTCCTCCTGTCCCTCGCGAGCCTGCTTCCTGGCTGCATCAGCGCCTTCCTCAAGAACGGGGACGACGCGGCGCGCAGCGCCGACTACGGCTACGAGACGCCGAAGGCGCCCTGGACCCCGGTCGACTCCGGCGGCGGCGACGCCGCCTGGCGAAATCGCGACGACGGCGCCGTGATCGGCGTCAACTCGGTCTGCGGCCAGGAGCAGGACCGCTCCCTCGTGGAGCTCACCCAGCACTCCCTAGTCGGCCTGGGGCTCGGCGAGGCCAAGCGCACCGGGCAGCAGCTCACCATCGACGGCAAGCCCGCGCTCCGGTCCGACCTCGCCGGCTCGCTCGACGGCAAGCCCTACACCCTGGTCCTCACGGTCGTCCGCGCCAAGCGCTGCGTCTACGATCTGACGCTCGCCCGGGCCGGCGCGACCGCCGGCCACGCCGAGGACTATGCGCGGCTCCTCGCGACCTTCCACGCCGAGGACGGGAAATGACGAGCACCTCGCTCGCCGCCGACCGCTCCCGCCGGTCACGGCTCCATGTTCGGCTGTTGACCCGCATCGGGGGCCGCCTGATGGCCGTCTTTGACGACGTCGGCGACTTCACCCTGCTCGCCGGTCGCTCGGCGCGGGTCCTCGTCACCCGGCCCTTCAACTGGTCGGTGGCCATCGAGCAGTTCATGCAGCTCATCGTGCGCTCGGCGCCGCTGCTCCTGCTCGCCGCCGGCTCGGTCGGCGCCGTCATGGCGCTGCAGTTCGGCCTCGGCATGAGCCGCTTCGGCGGCAAGCTCTACGTCCCGACCGTCGTCGCCGTCTCGATCGTGCGGGCGCTCGGCCCCGTCTTCACCTGCCTCCTGCTCGCCGGGCGCGTCGGCGCCGGCATCGCGGCCGAGATCGGCGGCATGACCGTCGGCCAGCAGGTCGACGCGCTCCGGACGCTCGGCTCCGACCCGGTGGAAAAGCTCGTGGTCCCGCGGCTCGTCGTCCTGATGATCGGGACGCCCATCCTGACCCTGCTCGCCGACGTGATGGGCATCCTCGGCGGCCTCGCGGCCGGCGTCGGCAGCCTCGGCATCTCCTCGTCGCTCTACCTCCAGAAGTCGATCGCCGCCATCAGGCTCGACGACGTCGTCGTCGGCACCGGCAAGACCGTCCTCTACGGCCTCTTCATCGGCCTGATCGCGTCGCACCTCGGCCTCCAGAAGATCGAGGGCACCAAGGGCATCGGGGTCGCCGCGACGCGCGCCGTCGTCGCCGCCAGCATCTTCATCATGATGGCGGACCTCGTCATCACCAAGCTCACGTGGGTGCTCCGATGGTAACGGCCGAGCCCGCGGCGCCGGTCGCCGAATTCCGCGGCATCGAGACGCGCTTCGGCAAGCGCGAGATCCATAAGGGGATCGACCTCACCGTCCAGCGCGGCGAGGTGCTGACGCTCCTCGGCGGCAGCGGGACGGGGAAGAGCACGCTCCTGCGCATGCTGGTCGGGCTCGAGACCCCGTCGGCGGGCGCCGTCGTCTTCGAGGGCAAAAAGCTCGCGACCATGAGCAAAACCTCCTGGGCCGACGTCCGGAAGAAGGTCGCCTACGCGTTCCAAAACGGCGCCCTGTTCGACAGCCTCACCGTCACCGAGAACCTCGCCTACCCGCTCGAAGAGCAAACCGACCTGAGCGACGAGGCGATCCACGCCAAGGTGATGGACCTCCTCGGCCGCTTCGGCCTGGAGGACGCCGCCGGCCTCATGCCGGCGGAGCTGAGCGGCGGCATGCAGAAGCGCGTCGGCCTGGCGCGCGCCATCGTGCTCGACCCGGAGCTCGTGCTCTACGACGAGCCGACGGCGGGCCTGGACCCGGCCAACGGCAAGAAGATCGAGAAGATGATCGAGGACCTCAAGGCCGACGGCAAGACGGCGCTCCTCGTGACCCACGACACCTGGCTCGCCCGGCAGGTCTCGGACCGGCTCGCGATCATCGTCGACGGCAAGATCGCGGCGCTGCAAACGCGCGCGGAGTTCGAGAAAGACCCGGCAGCAGCCCTCAAGGCTTATTTCGACGGAGATCTGGACTGATGAAAAAGGCGCAGAAAAAGACCAAATTCATGGTGGGCGCCTTCGTCGTCGTCGCCGGCCTGGTGATGAGCGGGGCGGTCCTGCTGATGAGCGACGACCTCAGCATGTTCAAGTCGAAGACGAACTTCTTCGCCCACTTCGACAACGCCGAAGGCCTGCACGTCGGCTCGCCGATCAAGCTCGGCGGCGTCGAGATCGGCCTGGTCGACGCCATCTCCGTCGACGTCACGGCCGCCAAGCCCGACGTCCGCGCGAAGCTCGTGGTGATCTCCCCCTATGAGAAGCTGGTGCACGAGGACTCCGCGGTGCGGGTCGAGACGCAAGGCGTGCTCGGCGACAAGTTCCTCGTCCTCGAGCCCGGCAGCAGCGCCGGCAAGCACCTGAGCGCCGAGCACGAGATCAAGGTCCACCAGGGCACCGAGTTCACCGCCGTCATAGCGAAGTCGACCGACATCCTCGAGTCCGTGAACCACGTCACGGCGCGCCTCGACCAGGCGACCAAGGGCCTGCCGAGCGACACCGAGGTGAAGGCGATCTTCAACGACTTCGCCGCCTCGGCCAAGACCATGCGGACGCTGGTCGGCGACCCGGCGCGAAAGAGGCGCCTGGACGAGGCGATCGACAGCTTCAGCGACTCGGCCGCCCGCCTCGCCTCGATCACCAAGAAGATCGACAGCGGCCAGGGCACGCTCGGGGCGCTCGTGAACGACACCCAGATCTACGACGACGTGCGCACCCTGCTCGGCCGGGCGAACCGGAGCAAGGCCGTGCGCTTCGTGGTGAACCAGGCCTTGAAGGCCGGGGAGCCGACGGGAGCCGGGGAAAAGGCGGCGCCGCCGGCCAAGGCCAGGCCCTTGCCTTTGGACATGATTCCCGAGGCCGAGCCGACGCCGCCGGCCGCCAAGAAGCTGGCGCCGGTCCCGACGCCGGTCGGGCACTGAAAGTCTGTCGATAAATGGCCGTCTGCGTCGTTGCCGACCATC
>JAYVWD010000256.1:0-3255 GCA_043786345.1 Pseudomonadota bacterium | reverse complement strand
GGCCCGGGCCGCGGCGGCGGCTCCGCAGCGCATTTTGTCCGGTTCGCTCGCGAGCGACGAGATCGCCGCCGAGCTTCTGACGCGCGCCCACGCGCTCGGCCGGCTCCTCGCGGTATCGACCCTCGCCGACGACCCGCTCTACAGCAACCTCGCGCCGGTCCCCGCGTCGATCAAGGCGCGCTTCGCCGCCGACCTCGAGGGCGCGCTCGCGCTCCGCCCGGACCTCGTGATCCTCGCGAGCTTCAACAAGCCCGAGACGCTCGCCCGCTTCCGCGACGCGAAGGTGCCGACCCACGTCCTCGGGGACTTCTCGACCCTGGCCGACATCGCGGCGAACATCACGACCCTCGGCGGCCTCCTTAGGACCGGCACGGAAGCCGCCGCCCTCCGGCGGGAATTCGAGGCCGGCCTCGCCGCCGTATCCCGCAATGTTCCGGCCGGAAAGAAGCGACCCACGGTCCTCGATTTTCACCCGGGCGGCACTTTGAGCGGCGCCGGCACCCTCTTTGAATCCGTCGTCACGGCGGCGGGCGGCGAAAACCTGGCCGCGGCGAAGGGCTGGCGCGGCTGGCCCGCGATCGGCGCCGAGACCCTGGCGACCCTGGCGCCCGACGTGATCGTCGCCGCTGGCGAGGAGAAGGACCGGGCGGCCGTGCGCGCCCAGCTTTTCACGGCGCCAGGCTGGAAGAGCATGCGCACGCTCCCCTCCGCAACACTGGTCCTGATTCCGGAGCGCGAGCTGTCGGCGACCTCGCAGCACGTCCTCGGGGCCGTCGCGCGCCTCAACAAAGACCTGTTCGGCCCGCCGCCATGAAGGCGGCCCTCGCGCTCCTGGCCTTCGCCGCGGCATTCCTCGCGGCGCTCGCGATCGGCGCGACCGACCACTCGCTCGGCGACCTCGTGGAAATCCTGCGGGCTTTGGCGCGCGGCGCGCCGCTCGACGACCGGCTCGACACGGCGCGGACGATCCTCTTTTCGATCCGCCTGCCGCGCGTCGTCGTCGCGGCGCTCGCCGGCGCCGCGCTCGCCGCCGCCGGCGTTCTGAGCCAGGGCCTCTTGCGCGAAAGCCTCGCCAGCCCCTCGGTCATGGGCAGCGAGGCCGGCGCCGCGCTGGCCGCCGCCGTCGTCTTCCACTTGGGCGCCGCCTACCTGCACTGGCTGCTGCTTCCGGCGGCCGCCTTCGCCGGGGCGCTCGGCGCGACGAGCCTCCTCTTCCTCCTCGCCCGCCGCCGCGGCGCGGCCACGCCGCTCGCGACCCTGCTCCTGGCCGGCTTCGCCCTCAATACGCTGCTCTCCGCCCTCACCTCGCTCTTCCTGTCGTTTCTGCTCGAAGACGTCCAGAAGTCCTCGGCCGCCATGCACTGGCTGCTCGGCGGCTTCGGCGGGAAAGGCTGGGAGCACGCCGCCACCATGCTGCCGCCGCTCGTCCTCGGCTTGGGGTTAGCCGCCGGGCTCACGGCGCGCCTCGACGTGTTGGCGCTCGGCGAAGAGGTCGCGGCCTCGCTCAGCGTAACCTTGCCGAGCCTTCGGCGCGCCACCTTCGCGGCGATCGCGCTGCTCGTCGGCGCCGCCGCGGCGGTCTCGGGCGCCGTGCCCTTCGTCGGGCTCGTCGTGCCGCACATCACGCGCCGCCTCACGGGGCCGCGCCACGGGCCCCTGCTCGCGCTTTCGGCGGTGAACGGCGCGACGCTCATGCTCGTCGCCGACCTCGTGGCGCGGACGGTGCGGGCGCCGCGCGAGCTGGAAGTGGGGGTCCTGACGTCGCTTCTCGGCGCGCCTTTTTTCCTCTGGCTCCTGGTGGCGAAGCGCCGCGGCGCGGAGGGCGCATGACGCTGACCCTCGAGCGCGTGCGCGTGACCGCCGGGAAAAAGGCCCTGATCCGCGACCTGTCGGCCACCATCCCGGCCGCGGCGATCACCGCGGTCCTCGGCCGGAACGGCGCCGGAAAATCGTCGCTGCTGCGCGCCCTCGCCGGCGTCGCGCCGCTTGCCAACGGCCGCGTGCTTCTCGCCGACGCCGGCTCCGGAACCGGGGTCCTCGACCTCGCCACCCTCGGGCCGCTCGACCGGGCCCGCCACGCGGCCTGGGTCCCGGCGCATACCCCGGTCCCCTTCGACTTCAAAGTCATCGATTTGGTCGTCCTCGGGCGTTTCGCCCGCCATCAGGGCCGCCCGCAGCGCACCGACGTCCTCGCCGCGGAGGCGGCGCTCGCCACTGTCGGCGCCGCGGCGCTCGCCCACCGCATCGTGACCTCGCTCAGCAGCGGCGAGCAGGCGCGCGCCGCCATCGCCCGGGGCCTCGCGGCCGAGACGCCGATCATCCTCCTCGACGAGCCGACGGCGAACCTCGACGTCGCCGCCGCCCTCACCCTGATGCAGACCCTCGCGGTCCTGGCGGCGGCCGGCCGGACCATTGTCCTGAGCCTGCACGATCTGACGGCCGCCTGGCGCTTCGCGGACCATGCCCTGTGCCTGGACGAGGGGGCGCTGCTCGCGGCCGGGGCGCCGAAAGCCGTGTTGTCTCCGGAGGTTCTGGCCCGGGCGTTCCACGTCAAAGCGGCGCCCGCCAAAACGCCGGACGGGCGCGAGACCCTGGTTTTCGACGTCTGAGATTTCCATTGCAAGCCGCGCCCACTTGCCTATTATCACGCGGCTCTGATCAATTCTAATTGGGGTTTCACATGACGTCGACAGCGGCCCTTTCTCTCGCAACAAGCCTTGCAGCGTTTGCGCTCGGCGCCCCGGCGTTCGCCCACGGCCTCAAGGTCGAAGTCACCCGGCCCGGCTTCGCGCTGGTCTCGGACGTGGCGCGCACCGAGTTCGTCAACCGCCTGCAGAATTCGCCGCTCCCGGACATGGAGCTGAGCATCCCGCTGCTCTCGCGCGTCATCGTGCAAGACATCAGCTTCTCGGTCGCGCTCGACCGCCTCGACGTCTACCCGGCCGACGGCATGCTCGGCGTCGACGCCGTCCTCGACGACATCACCGTCCACATCGGCAGCGTCCGCTTCGAGTCCTGGTTGATCCCGTTCCTCGGCTCGACCTGCACCGGCACCACGGTCGAAATCGGCCGCCATGAAGGCCTGCCGGTCTCCGTCCAGATGAACGCCGCGGTCGGCGCCGCCGGCCTCGAGCTGGCGCTGAGCCACCTCGACTTCTCGATCACCCGCGACCAGTACGTGGCGCAAGGCCCGAGCGACTGCCGCGGTCCCTTCGACGTGAAGGACTACTTCACCCGCTTCGTCGCCGGTGCCGT
>JAYVWD010000255.1:0-8295 GCA_043786345.1 Pseudomonadota bacterium | reverse complement strand
CCAGGCTTTCCGGCGGCCGCGAGTCCTTCATCGAGACCCTGAGCTGAAGGTTTCGCCCGCTTAAATACAGGTCGCGGTCGCCGTCGAACTTCCACTCGGCGCCGGTGAAGCGCAGGGTCACCGGCTGCTCCTGGCGGATCTGCAGGGTCTTCGTCTGGCTCGCGATGTCCTGCACGTACTTGGCGCGGATGTCCTTGATCTCGAGCTCGCCGACGGAGCGCCACCAGTCGCTCAGCGCGCCTTTCATGTGCCAGCCGGCCGTCAGGTAGAGGAAATTGCGCGGGTCCTTGTGGAAGAACTCGGTGCCGAAGGCGCGCAGGTCCATGCGGTTGAAGTTGAAATACCACTCGTAGGGCAGGTTGGGCTTCAAGACATCGACCGACATGCGCCCCTCGAACGCGCCGCCCGAGTGGTTGAGCGTGAGGTCGATCTGGCTGCCCTTGATGAAGCCCTTGAACTCCACCGGCGTCATCGGGCTGCCGAGGACGCTCGGCCGCTGGACGCTGCCGCTTAACGTCCCCTGCATGTCGTCCGGCGTCCCGCGCAGCTTGCCGCTGAGCTGGACCGCGCCCTCGACGCTCGCCGCCTTGAGCTTCGCGCCGACGAAGGGCAGGAGCCCGAGCTGGTCGTGTCCGCCGTTGGCCGCATCGCCCAACGTATTGAATTCAAATCTCAATTTGTCGTCCGGGTGGAGTCCGGCGGCCGCCCAGGCGTTCTTCGTGCCGCGCGCCTCCTCGATCGCGAAGGGAAAGGCGCGCTCGTGCTGCATCTTGACCGCCATCGACAGCGAGCCGAGGCTCAGGGTCAGGTTGTCCGACGACCAGCCGCGCGCGTCGCTCTTGATGGCGCCCCGCGCCGCGTCCAGGACCCGCTGGCCGTCGTAGTCGCCCTCGTAGAGCCCGACGTCGATGCGCCCGCGCCAGGCGCCCGGGAAGAAGAGCGGGCCGGCGATGTCGGCGTCGAGCTTGTCGACGCCGGCGAAAAACGGCGCCGCGTCGCCGGTCGCGCCCGCCATGATGCGCCGGGCCATCGCCGGCGTCACCTGCTTCGCCGCGATTTTGGCCCGGATGGGGTAGTCGTCGTTGATCCCGAGCACGCCCGACGGCGAGCGCAGGAGCCCTTGCCCGTCCAGGTCGCTCGACACGTCGTGCCAGCGCAACTCCCGGCCGTCCACCGTCGCGAAGCCGTGCATGTTGCCGAGCGGGATCCCGCGGAACTCGAGGGCCTGCACCCGCGCCTCGGTGTCGATCAGCACCTTGGCCGGCGCGCCGTGGATCAGGGTCCGCGTCTCGGCGGTCCCGGCGAGTTTTTGCTGCGAGAAATACTGCGCCAGCGCCAGGTCGACCTCTTCGCCGCGGAGCTCGAGCTGGATGCCTTTGGCGTTGTCGAAGAAGACCTCGCCCGCCGCCGCGATCTTCGAGGTCGCCGTGGCGCCGGCGGGCGGCGTCAGGGCGCCGGGCGACGGGGCGGGGATCTTCGCTTTGGGCGGCTGGAAGCAGTTGCCGTGCGTCCCGCCGAAGTCCAGCAGGTACGAGGTCACGGCGAGGTGGAAGTCGAGCCGGCAGGCCGGCTTGTCCGGATACGCCGCGCGGTCGTAGACGATCGTCGGCGTGTCGAGCTCGGTGAACTGGCCGGTCGCCGTGACGTTGAGCACGAAGGGCTCGCTGACGCCCCAGAGGCGCAGGTCCGGGCTCGTGATGTTCGTGTCGATCAGGTCGAAGTCCACCGACAGCGCGTCGAGCAGATCCGCGAGCCCGAGGCCGTCCGGCGCCGCGTGGAAGTCGAACCGGATGACGTCGGAGACCTTGATCTCGCCGCGGGCGTGCCCGACCTTGGTGTCGTCGCCGAGGATGACTTCGATGGCGGGGAAGGTCACCAGCGTCGGCGTGATGTGGAACGTCGCCTCGCTGTTATAGAGCCGGAAGCCGTTGAGGTACGCGTCGTGGACCTTGCCCTGGCCCGAGACGAGCAGGACGGCCGGCGCCGTCGAGGCCACGGGCGCCTTAGCTGTGATCTGGACGTTGCCCTTGACCGGCCCGCGCGTCGTCGGCAGGTCGAGGAAGGTCCCGAGCAGCGACAGGTCGCCGGTGACGTCGCCCGTGGCCGAAAGGTCGATCGCGTCGAGGACCTTGCCGGCGAGCTTGAGGTTCCCGGTGACGGCGCCGTCGAAGTTGAGGCGCTCGCCGCGGATCCGGAGGGTCGGCAGCGCCAGGCGGTCGCCGGCGACGACAGCTATGGCCTCGAGGCTCGTCTCTTCGAGCAGCGACGACGCCTTGAGCGCCGTGTCGATCGAGTGGATGCTGACCTTGGCGCGCAGGTCGTTCCAGCCACCGTAGTCGAAATCCACGTCGATGCCGACCATGGACGTCACGAAGGACGAGGGCGCGAGGGGCAGCGACTCGGTGAGCGGCACGTCCGCATAGAGCTTCGCGTTCTTGAGGACGATGTTGTCGACGGGCAAATCGAAGTCCGGCGGCCAGTGGGGCTCTGCCGGGGACGGCGGGCCGCGCTCCGGGTCCTCGCGCAAAAACCCCGGAAAACCGAAGGGCGGCGGCCACTGGATCGTCAGGTCATCGGTCTCGGCGAGCGCCAGCCGGAACTTGCCCAGGACGAGCGACCAGACGCTCACGCGCGCGCGCACGTGCGAGGCCGAGACGAGCGGCGCGTCGGGGGCCTGCTTCGTCGCCAGCGCGAACCCATAGAGCTCGGCGCCGGGCGGGACGATGCTCACCTTCATCGCCTTGAAGTCGACGGTGAGGTTGGTGTTCTCCTCGACCTTCTCGTTGATCGCCGCGCGCACCAGCCGGTGCGTGTACGGGTTGTCGACCAATAGATTCAAGGCGAACGCCAGGAGGGCGAGCACGGCGAGGGCGATGACGATTTTTTTTGACGTTTCTTGCACGCGGGACAATCACGGCTTGGATTTTGCGCCGTCCGCTTTGAACAGGGACGCGAGCTTGATGGAGGAGGTGTCTTTCGGCCGCGGCTCGGACGCTTCCGGCGAGACCGCGTCGCCGTGGGGCATGAGCCCTTTGTCGCGCGACGCCGGCGGCGCGGCCACCGCCTGCGCGCGCGGCGGCGGATCGCCCGCCGCCAGGCGCGCGAGGCTCATCGGCCGGTCGTCCTCGTCGAGCGAGGCGGTGAGGGCGGCCGGCCGTTTGCCGAACGACGCGAGGCTCGCCGCCGCGAGCTTCGCCATGTCGGCGCCGATGCGCCGCAGGTTTTTCTGATAGGCCTCGGTGAGGCAGTTGTCGGCCGCCACGTCCAGCGCCGCGAGCACGCCGCGCGTCCTGAGGTGGATGACGTCGATCGCCTGGTCCTCGAATGCCGCCGAAACGCCGGCGACCTTGAGCCGGTGCTCGATGTACGCCGCGGTCTCGTCGCGGGTCAGGGGGCTTAAGTGCGTGTGCAGCGCGAGCTTGCCGGCGAGCTCCGGGGCCGCCGCCAGGGTGTCGAGCACCGGGTCGCCGCCGCACAGCACGAAGGTGAGGCAGCGGCCGGCGAAGGCCTGGAGGTTCAGGAACGCCGCGAGCTCTTCCAGCGCGGCGGCCGACTGCAGCAGGTGCGCCGCGTCGATCGCGACGACCAGGCTGCGCTTCTCCGCGATCAGCTCGTCGAAGCGCGCCGCCGTCGCCCGGAGCAGCTGATCCAGGGGGAGCCCCGCGCCCTTGACGCCCATCAGCTCGGCCAGGCGGGGCGTGAGCCAGCCGGGGCCGTGCTCGCGTTTGACGAGGGTCGCGATCAGGTACTCGTGGGTCAGCGTCGGCAGGTTCTGGCCGAGCCAGCGGAGCGCCGTGCTCTTGCCCGTGCCCGAGTCGCCGGTGAGGGCGATCAGGGTCTGCGACTGCTCGCAGGCGAGCTTGAGGCGCTCGAGCTTGGATGTGAGGGCGTGCGGCAGGAAAAGCTTGGCGACCGGGAGCGCGCGCGCGAAGACCGGGGCGTCGGTGTTCCAATATTTGAGGTAGGCATTCATGCGCGCCTCAAACGGCGGGCGCGAGGGGGAGGGGTTGGGACGACTCGGCGATCGCCCAGCCGGTCTGCAGCTTCTTGAGCGCGTTCTTGTTGTTGCTTAAGACCCGCTCCGCCTCGCCCTCGCGGCCCTCGGCGAAGAGGAGCCGCGACAGCTGCTCGTTGGTCTCCTGCTCCATGAACCCGGCCTTCTGCATGATGTAGAGGCAGGCGATCGCGTCGTCGATGTGCCCCATCAACAGCGCCGCCTGCACCATGTCGGGCAGCATCGCCATCGACTGGCTGTAAGTGGTGCGGGCGCCCGTGAGCAGACGGTGCGCGAGCTTCGGCATCGCCGCGTGCATGTAGAGGTCGGCTAAGGCCGTCATCGTCCCGAGCTCGCGCGGCGACTTCTTGAGGGTCGCGAGCAGGACGCTCTCGGCCTGCTTGATCTTGCCGAGCCGGCGCAGGTGGAGCGCCAGGGCCGGGGCGGCGAGGTGCTGGGTCTCTTCGAGCTCGGCAAGCTTGACGAGGAGGCGCAGGCCGGCCGCGTCGTTCCCCGAAAGGAACTGGTAGTTCGCGCGCCGGAGCGTGACGTAGGGCTCTTTCTCCCAGGTGCGCACCAGGTTCACGAAGCCCGGCACGAACTTGCTCGGGGTGAGCGGCTTGTCGACGATCTGCGGGCGGCCCAGGTGGTGGATCGCCGCCGTCTCGTGCTTGTGGGTCTCGAGGAGGAAGCCGAGCACCGGCGTCACCGCCGCGATCGGGTCGGAGAGTTGGTAGCGGAGGTGCCGGATGAGCGGCATCTTCAGCGTGTCGTCGGCGATGACCAGGAATGCCTGGCCCTGGCGCAACGCGTTCACCGCGCGCTCGGTGGACGCGGTCGAGTCGATGACCGTCCAGCTGTAGCTGCGGAGCAGCTCGCGCAGAAGCATGTGGACGTTCGGCGAATCGCTCACGACGATCGCGGTCTGGCGTGGCCAGGTGCTCTTTTTCGTGGTGCTGAAGGACAAGAGGGGTGTCCCGGCTGGGAAGGAGGAAGGGAGTGGTCCCTCCTCATTGTAACACGGACCCTCAGTCCACGGAGAGCGTGGGCAACGCCTCGTTGTCGGCGGCGACCTCGCCCGGGAGGCGCCAGCCGGCGGCGGGGCCGTAGTCGCCGTCGGCAACTTTTGCCGCGCCGTCGGCGCAGCTCTTGTTAAAGGTCGAGCGGTCGTTGGACCCGAGGCAGACCGGGTTCCGAAAGGCGGCGTAGACGAGCCTCACGAGCGGCCCCGGGCAGGCCGCCGGGAAGTTGTCGCAAATTTTGTCGAAGGCAAAATCGGCCGGATTCGCGAATGAGCTCAAGTCCTTCGGCAGCAGGTACGCCGAGGTCGTGGTCCCCTGGGAATCGGCGACGTAGTCGAAGTAAAGCGCAATATGTTTGGTCGGGTCCTCGGCGCAGGCGACGGTGCCGCCGTCGGCCAGGGCGCGGTCGTAGACCGCCATGACCTTCCCCCGCCAAAGGTCGCCGGCGCGGCGGACGACGGTGGATTCGGCGTTCGGCAGGCCGAAGAGGCCCGAGGGCGAGCTGGGTAAGGATGAGAACGGGAGCGGGACGCATGGGGATCTTCCTGATGGACCTGAGCGGGTCTCGACGGCAGGCCGCCAAAAGCCCTTGAATTCCCGCCTTCGCCGCGAAAAAAGAGCTGTCTCAGCAGGCTCTTGCGCCCTTGTTGACTTTGCCGGGAGCGGGGTCTAAACAGGACGCTTGGCTAAAAGGTTCCCGCATTTCCGGAGGCCCCTTTGAAGGTCCTGGTCGTCGGCAAGGGCGCGCGTGAGCATGCCCTGGCCCAAAAGTTCCATTCCTCCCCGCTGCTTACGGCCCTCTATGTGTGGCCGGGCAACGCCGCCATGGCGGGCCTCGGGACGGCTTTGGACCTTCCCCCGGGCGCCGATCACCGCCAGCTGGCCGAGGCGGCGAAAGCCGCCGGCATCGACCTTGCCGTCGTCGGCCCCGAAGGGCCCTTGGCCGAAGGCCTCGCCGACGCCTTCGCGGCGCGCGGCGTCCCGACCTTCGGCCCGAAGCAGCGGGCCGCGCAGCTCGAGTCGTCCAAGGCGTTCTCCAAGGAAATAATGCGCAAGGCCAAGGTGCCGACCGCGGCGTTCGAGCTCGCGCACGGCGAGGCCGAGTGCCGGCGGCTCGCGCTCGCGTTGTTGGCGCGCACCGGCGGCGCCGTGCTCAAGGCCTCGGGCCTCGCCGGCGGCAAGGGCGTCTTCGTCTGCCGCGACAAGGACGAGATCGAGGAGGGCCTGCGCCACCTCTACCATACCGATATGTCCCGCGCCGCGGCGACCGTCGTCGTCGAGGCGACCCTCATCGGGCGCGAGGTCTCCTACTTCGCCTTCCTCGGCCCGAGCGGGGCGACGGGCCTCGGTTTCGCGGTCGATTTCAAGCGGCTGGAAGACGGGGACCGCGGCCCGAACACGGGCGGCATGGGCTGCTATGCGCCCGTCCCCTGGCTCCCGGCCGGCGCCGAAAAGCTGGTCGAGGACCGCGTCGTGACGCCGCTCCTCGCGCAGCTCGAGGCCGAGGGCATCGAATACACCGGCTGCCTCTACGTCGGCCTGATGTGGTCCGAGACCGGCCCCGAGGTCGTCGAGTTCAACGTCCGCTTCGGCGACCCCGAGGCCCAAGTGCTGGCCGTCTACGACGACCGGGACTGGCTGGCGCTCATGGCCGACAAGGCGGGGCTCGCGGTCGGCGCCGACGTCCTGCGCGCGGCCCAGGCGAAGATCACCCACAAGGAGCGCGCCGTCGCCGTCGTCCTGGCGGCGAAGGGCTACCCGTTCGGCAGCGGCAGCGACACCGCGCGCGGCAATCTGCCGCTCGCCATGTTCGCGCCGTCCGGCGACCACCTGCGGGTCTTCGCGGCCTCGGTGAAGCCCGGCGACGCGGCGACCGCGGTGGCCACGGGCTCGGGCCGCGTGCTGACGGTTTGCGCCCGGGCCCGCGACTTCGCCGCCGCCCGCGAAAAGGCCTATGCCAAGGTCCAGGAGATCGCGGCGCTCTGGCCGGAGGCGCGGTTCCGCCGCGACATCGCCGAGCGCGCGGTGCGCGAAGAGGGGGCGGCGCCGTGAGGGACTGCTGCCGCCAGGCCGAAGCAGGGCCGGGCCACACGGGGGATCAGGCGCTCGTCGTCGCGGCCTTGCGGGCGTTGGCCCACGGCCAGGCCCTCCTGCATCCGACCGAAACGCTTCCCGGCCTCGCCTTCGATCCGCGCCTCGCCGCCGGCGCCGCCGTCCTCACGGCCGTCAAAGGCCGTGCGGCCGGCAAGCCTTGTCTGGGCCTGGTCCCCGATCTCGCCGCCGCGCGGCGGTTCTTCGCCCCCTTGCCCGCGCCCTGGGACCGCGCCTTAGGGCGCCTGTGGCCCGGGCCGTTGAGCATCGTCTGGACGGCTTCGGCGGCGGCGCCCGCGGCGCTCGTCGGCGGCGACGGCACGATCGGCCTGCGCGTGCCCGCGCTGGCGCCAGATGCCGCCTGGCTCCTGCTCCTGCTGCGCGCGCTGGCGCTGCCGCTGCCGACCACGAGCGTCAACGCGAGCGGCGCCGAGCCCCTCACCACCTGGAGCGCGGCGCGCGCCTTTTGCGCCGGCGCCGCCTTCGTGCCCGACTGGGCGCCCCATGCGGACGCCTTCGCCGGCGCCCCGTCGACCATCGTTTCCCTGCGCGCCGACGGCGCGCATGCGGTCCTCCGCGAGGGGGCGCTCTCCGCCGCCGCGCTGCGCGAGGCCCTCGCATGACCGGCGGCGGCATGGCCCGCATCATCCTCGGCAGCAGCTCGCCGCGCCGCCGGGACCTCCTCGACACGGTCCGCATTCCGTATGAAGTGATCAAGCCCGAGACGCCCGAGGTGCCGCACCCGGGCGAGGCGCCGGACGCCTACGCGGCGCGCAATGCCGCCGAAAAGGCCGACTGGGTCGAGGCCCACCTTCTGAGCCGGCCGGCCGCCGCGCGCCCGGCCGGCGGCTGGATCGTGGTCACGGCCGACACCATCGTCGTCCTCGACGGCCACATCCTTGAAAAGCCCCGCGACAAGGCGCACGCCCGGGAGATGGTGCGAAGCCTCGCCGGCCGCGCCCATACGGTCGTCTCCGGCGTCATGCTGCGTCCGGTCGCGCACCCGCGGGCCCGCGCGCCGTCGGCCTTCGTCGCCCGGACGACCGTCCGGATCAAGCCGCTCTCCGAAGATGAGATTCACGCCTACGTCGAAACGGGCGAGCCCCTCGACAAGGCCGGCGGCTACGCCGCCCAAGGCATCGGCAGTTACATGGTTCAAAGCATCGACGGCTCTTACGCCAACGTGGT
>JAYVWD010000254.1:0-6936 GCA_043786345.1 Pseudomonadota bacterium | reverse complement strand
TCAGTGCAGATCTTTAGCAGGTGAAGGGCAGTCACCGGCTGGTCGGAGAGCAGCGGCGTAATGATCCAATTGACGTGCTCGACCTCCAGGACTCCGAGGGCATCTTTGGCCGAGGCGACACCTTGGATGTCTTGAAAGCCGATAGCCTTGAGCGCGTCGCTGACGTTTTGGCGAGCGGATGACCCCGCCTCAATGATCAGAATCTTCGCTGTCTTCTTCAGAATAGACACGCTCATTGCAGAACCCCGTCATTGATCTCGCCACCGACGCCATCTGCCCGGCGCTGCGTCAGCCCGTCGAGGTGCATCGTCACCTTTTCCCAATACTTCGCTTTCGAGGTGCCCGCCGCCACCGTTTAAAAGCGAGCCTGCCAGCTCACGGCAGCCTTGGAAGTTGGAAGCACAGCGGTGATCTCGCTGTCCGTATCACCCCAGAGCTCTTTAGTGGGCGAGTGCATAAGGCGCACACGGCTCCCCCTTTGCAGGGGGCGTGGAGATGAAGAACACCGCCCGTTTCGTCGACGCCGAGCAGTTTTGCCGGTACCTCAGAAGTAATCGGCACGTTTGACGTCTCCGTCGCGATGTTGGCCAACACGCCCTGCCAACGGCCGCAGGCATCGGGCTGACTCAAATCGGCTAGTAAACAAGAGAACTCCATAATCCCCGCGCCATGGGCAAATTGCTGAGATCGTCAGTCCTCATTCTATACTGTTTTCTAATAAAATCAGAGAGCTGCCCCACCTGGCAAGAATCGTGTCGACCACGGCCTTAACCATCCTAGCCACGATGGCGTAATAATTTCCCATTTTGGGAAATTGTACCCTGCCGCCATAGGCTGCTGCAAACGGAAGGATGCGGCTGTTTGAATGGAAAAATCTTTGTATTCAGGGAGGTATCGACGCCTGTTGAAAGCGCTGCGGACGGCCCGCAAGACTTCTGGCCTGACGCAATTGGAGGTCGCAGCACAGCTTGGTACCTGCCTGGCGCGCGCCAAACTCTTGCCTCCGGAAGCCGAAAGTCACGGGCGCAAGATTTTCGTCCATGATTTCAATTGCTCCCAGATTTTTTGCGCTAATATGATATGCTTGCCAAGAGATCCCCGCGATTGACGGACTTGCTGAGATGGTCGTTGAAGCCGGACGAGAGACAGAGCGCTACCACTCTTCTTTTGGGCATGGGCGGTCAGCGCAATGATGGGCGTTCGGCGGTTTGCGCCGGTGCTTCGCTCAAAGCCACCATCCGCCCGCCACCGAGCGGGTTCTTGACTAGCGAAACGGCCTCGACATCGGCGCCGACCAACACTTTGCTGCCGCAAACGACGATCGCGCAATTCGACGAAAGGATCCCGGTCACCGTGATCGTCGCATCGTGGCGCGGTGCTTCGACGGCCGAGAACGCTTTGATCTGGGCGTCGAGCCGATCGACCAGGGCCAGCATCCGATCGAGACCGTCGACAACGATCTCGGACGTCTTTTTATGGCGTTTGGTCGTCTGAGCGGCCGACCGGCGGCCCAGCTCTTTCTTTATCGCCGACAACTCGTTTAACCGCTCCACCAAGCGCTGGCGGCGGCGCTGACGGTGGCCTAAACGGGCTTCGCGCGCCGCATCAACACCGACGCGCACCTCGGTCTTCATAGCGCTGGCGCGACCAAGATTGGCGCAGTGCACGTTGCCGCCAGCCAGGGTTTCACCGCCGATAATCCGGCCGTCGGGCGCGATAACCGCGATATTGCCCTGCGCCGAGATGTGGCTGCTGGCGATGCTGCTGGTGACGGTGATGTCGCCGGCGGCGACGGCATGCGCGTTTTCAATGAATGCCGCCGTGATGTTGCCGCCGACGCGCACGCCGCCGCGCGCTGTCATGACGATGCCGCCCATCACCGTCAAATTGCCTGAAACTTTGACTGTGCCGCCTTCGATCATGCCGAGGACGGTGAGGTCGCCCTTGATCTCCACGACCGAGCCCCGTTCGACCGATCCGGTGACCGTCGCTGCACCTTCAAAGCGCAGATTCCCTGATGCGAGGTTGACGTTGCCATTTAAAACCAGGACTGGATTGACTGATATGACATCAGGAGCGACTTGCGGTACGCCAGAAATCGTGGCGATGAAGGTGCCGTCAGGTCGCGCTGTAACCCCAGCTCCCAGCGTCACGGCGGGAAACGGCGGGTTCGCAGCGGCAACGGAGTGGCCAAGAACATCCATACCGTCGACGGGCGGCGCCTTCCACACAAAGCTGGCGATCACTTGGCCTCGCTGCACGACTTGGCGCTGCTGCGCGTCGCGCATCGACTGCGCGTCGGTCCCTGGTGCGGCGACGCTGGGGCCTTTGACTGCCGTTAAAACCGGTTCAACACCCACCGTAGCACGGCGGCCGCGCGCGATGATCTGGCCGACGAGCGATTGCCGCGCTTCGATCAACGGCAAGATCTCGTCAACGAGCGCGGTTTCAGGAGCAATACCAGCAGATTCCAAGTAGTCGAGCCACGCGGCGCGCGGATCGCCGGCGAGTCCGGAAAAGGCTTGGACCTCGCAGACCGTGATGCGCGCGGACATGTGATCAGTGGCGATTTCGAGGGCGATGCCGTCGCCAAATTTGCTGCGTCTTATCGACTCGGGAGCGGCTAGCGCCGCCGCAGCGCGGTGCTGCACACTTGCTGATTTATCGGCGCCGCTCTCCTTGCTTCGTGGCGCTAGGTTTTCTACGCGTGGCGCCAGTTCAGCGCCGTTGTTTTGGTTTAGACTTTGCGCGGTCACTTCGACGCCAACCTCCAAATCCGCGATCGCAGCCAGATACACAAACGGCAAATCGATGCCAAAACGCTCAGGCCCGCGGCCCGCTGAGGCCAATTCCCGTCGAATTTCTGCAGCGAGTATCAGATAAGGTCGACCAAATGATCGGCTGAGAGATCCGGATCCCGCCACAATCGCCTCAATAAGCTCATCGACGAGCCCATCATCAAGAACTTTTCGAACATCGGAAACTACCAAAATGATCTCGGCACCCTGATCCCCGACCAGCAAATGAAACGGCGGCGAATCATCCGGCCGTCGCGCCGCGTGCCACAGCGAGGACAGCGGCGCGTCGACGACGGCTTCGCCGCGCTGCGCGCGCAGCCACAGAGCGTGTAAATGCGCCGGACTGGCCACCTCGTTGATGCCCATGCGGCGTAAGTATCGTCCCACCGTCAACTTAAATAGTTTGAAGCGCCAGCCACCGACAGTCGCCGGCGGCGCGGCAATCGTCAGGCGCGCCAAGATTTCTGGTTCTTGCGACGGAACAAGCTCGATCCCCGTCATTGGCGGTGCCCCGGTGGCAACGGTCAATGCGACCAGCGTCTCTTCCGGCACCTGTGCGTCACGCAGCTCTGCCCACATGTGTTCAAAGCGCGTCTTGAAGATCCGGTAGAAAGCCACCCGGCCGGCCGCTCGCTCGCGCCGCAAAATCGCCGTGGCGCGCTCGATGATGTCAGGCGGCAGGTCGGACGCGAGGCAGTCGGCGCGCGTAAACTCAACGCGGACGCGGTACTGAGCCGAGATGTAGGTCATTTTGGGGCCGGGACCGGACATAGGCACCGTCCTTTCACTACCACATCAATACATCTTATCGGCAGAATTGCGGCGCAAGGTGAGCCGCAAAAACCAAACTACATCTGGATGTTAGGACCTTCATTACTTGAGAGTGGGGCGTTCTCGGCCGGAGGCGGCGCGGAAATACGCCCTACTTTGAGGCCGGCAGCCAGCAGAGCCTCGATCACTACGGTTTTTTCGCGCCCGAGCTGGCGGACGTCGACCGCTTCGCCGCGCACACCCAAGAGCACGGCGCCAAGCTCCTCAAAGGGCCGTATGACCGCAGCGACGGCCGAAGGGTGTACTTCCGGGACCCGTGCGGCAACGTCGGCGAATACCTATTCTATCGGCCTCACGTGGGCGCGCAGAAGTAGACGGTGACGGTGGGCGGTGGAGGCACGGCGGCCCCGTTCTGGCCCTTGGCGAAGATCGAGCCGGTGGGCGGGGCGATCTTGCCGGTCTCGATGCCGATCGGTGCCGACGGGTAGCCGACCTTCTTCACCCAAAGGCCGTCGCGGCCAAGTGCAATGTAGGAATCGTCACCGGCAGCGCCTGGGCCGACCAGGTTGGAAAACTCGATCGAACCGAGCGTCACGTCCGACGGGACGGCCACCGAGCCGTCGGCGCCGAGCTCGAGCTGGTACCAGGTCGGATACTTGGCGGTGAGCTCTGCGATCGATATGGACGTCTGGCGCCATGAGAGAATGCCATTGGTACCGGCGTCGGTCAGCGGCCACGTCCCCCGGCCGACGGTGGCGCATTTCGGGAAGATCGAGGTGCCGCCTTCGACGAACGCGTCCTCGACTTTGGCGATCGCCTCAGATCCATTGCCGGCGGCACTGTCGACTGCGGTATCGGAGCCTGTGCCATTCGCGGCCGTCGACCCAGACGTCGATCCGCCGCTCGCGCCGCCACTTGCACCGGGACTGCCGTTGGCGCCGGTGTTACTCCTGGAGCCACTGCTGCCGCTGGAGCCCGAGTTACCCTTGGAACCGCTGGCGGAATCATCGTCGTCCCCACCGTTCTTCGACGCCCCCTTTGAGCCGGATCCGGAGGATTGCGGCGCTCCGGAGCTGCTCTTGAAGCTGTCCGACGAGCACGCTAGCGCGAGCGTCAGAATCCCTAATGCGGCAAGTCGGCAATGAAGGCGGTTTTTGCTCATGGTTCCTTATCGGTCATTGCGGCCAGTTTCTTGACAGCGAACTCACAGGCTGTAAGAATTTTCATTAAGCATCAAATTTTCTTCAATATTTCAGTGTGTGTGTGTGGGGGGGGCAGCCATGGATTGTCGGGCCGCGCTCGGCCTCGTGTTTTTCGCTTGCGGAGGCGTTGCCTACGCCCACACCGACCAGCTCGGAGACTCGGGAACGGTCATTGTGACGACCCTGCGCGTCGACGATGAGCGCCAGTTGCTCGGCGAGCTGGTGGGTGACGGCTACGCGATCGGCGGTGTCAGCCTCGAGAACGGCACGATCGACGTCCTGACGCGCACTGCCGACGAAGGCCGATCGCTCAGATTCCAAGGCCGCGAGGTCGCCGCTACCCAAACGATCGACACGTCGCTCGCGCCGGACGTGCATTATAAGACCCACTAGTGAGTGCGCCCTGCCGGGCGCACCAAAAAAATCCCCCGCGACCGACGCGGGAGACCCTTTTCCTGGAAGGCCTCTCTCTCTATGTTTCGTCGCGGCGGGCCGCTCCCCGGTCCTTCAAGCGCAGCCGTGAAGCTGGTCGTTGGAGCGCTAGGGGCATCGACACCCGCCGTCCCGAATAGATCGAGGCCGGCCATTTTGGAACTCGTTCAGGGCGCCAGAGAGGCACCTCCCGGCGCTGCCGTGCAACCAGAGGTCGTGCAGACTCCACGATCCGTCGGGGGGGTGGCCCAAACGTCGTCGCTGACAGGGGACTCCAGGACATTGGCGAAGGTCGATTCGCCCTGCCACAGATCGGTGTATTTGGTGGCGTCGATGTCGGTGCAAGGGACCCAGCGGTCGCTGCCGACGTTCTGGCAGACGCCCGCGGGGGCGGCGAGCAGCGCGAAGGGGTCGACGCCGCCGTCCAAGGTGCAGGCGAGGCTCTGGCCGTTTTCGTCGAGGAACGAGAAGCGGCCCCAGATCTGGGCGCCCTTCTGGACCGTCTCGAAGTAGGCGATGCGGAGCTTGTGGAGTTCGCCGCCCGGACAGCCCGACTGGCCGGCGGTGATCGCGGCGATGGTCGCCTCGGCGTAGCGGTACTTGCCTTCGAGCGCGATGAACGTCGGGAGCTCTTTGTCGTCGGCGAAGATCTTGAGATGGAAGCCGTTCGGGGGGCCGGCGACGACTTTGCCTTCGCCGCCGTAGATGCGGACGTCCTGCCAGTGGCAGTTGGTGGTCGACGGGGCGTCGGCGCACTTGCCGGTCTGCTTTTTGTTGCTGAAGGCGACGTCGGCGGAGAACTGCGCCGTGGTGCCGAAGCCGGCGAGCTTCACGGAGCCGTTGTTGGGGTCGGTCAGGCTCAAGGCGACGTGGCCCTTTAAGGCGTCGAGGGCGGTGCCGCGGAAGATGCGGATGTCGGCGGGATAGCTGGCGGCGGTGCCGTGCGACCAGGAGCCGACGGCCGGGACATCGTTCTGGAAATCCTTGAACGAGATGGCGAAGGCGGAGTCGGCCGCGCCACTGCCCGTCTGGAAGGCGAGGCTGGTGACGTTCTCGGTCGCCTGCATCACGTCCTCGCAGAGGAGGCTCAGCAGGATGCCGGGGTCGACCTTCGCGGCCTTCGCGGTTTTGAAGTCGTCGCAATCCATGTCGCCGTCGCCGTCGAAGTCGCCGTTGCGGCTGCCGAGCATGATGCGCGAGACGAAGGGGGCGGTATTGCACGCGCCGCCGAGGGCGAAGCCCATGACGCCGAGCTGGTCCTGGTTGCAGGCGCCGTCGGCGAGGAGCCGCAGCGCGGCGGCGGGCGCGGCCGCGGTCCCGAGGTGCTCGAGCGCGATGGCGCCGACCTGCGGCACGGTCGGTTGTTTCGGATCCACGCCGGAGGTGCTGCCGCCGGCTGCCGCGGAATTGACGCCCGTCACCGTCGACGTCGAATCGCCGGTCTCTTCTTTGTCTTTTTTCCCGGCTTGCTGGCAGGCGGCGGGAATCCCCGCGGCGACCACCAGAGCCAAGGTCCATAACCGGTTCATAAAAATCAGCTCTCCGTCGTACCTTTTTCGCCATCGGAGGGGTCGGGGGAAGCTTTAAAGAAAATTTGTTTTTGTCAGCGGCTCCGACGGATTACGGCGCCTGTGTTGGGCGCGGCGAAGGGCCGGCCCGTAGCAGGCCGGCACGCACTTCGCGCCGGCACCAGGGGGCCCGCGACGAGGGCGCCGGTGTCGCCGCCGCGGACA
>JAYVWD010000253.1:0-5853 GCA_043786345.1 Pseudomonadota bacterium | reverse complement strand
GCCTCGTCGATGCTGCCGCCCAGATGATGGACGCCGTCCCGGAGCTCGACCTTAAAGCCCATGCCCACGTCTGAGGCCCACCTGTTACTTCGTGCCGTTGAGCGCGATTTCGGCGAGCTCCGGCGCGCTCCGCCGGCCCGCGAGGATCGAGACGACGCCCTTCGGACCCTCGAACGCCACGAGGTTCAGGTCGTCGGACGAATACGTCTGGAAGATCAGGCCGCGCATATTGCCCGGCTCGGCATTCGGCAGGTCTTTGAGCTCGCCCGCGTAGCTGAAGTGGAACATCTTCTCTTTGGAGCTCGCGTTGACGAACTGCACGAGGGCGACCTTGGCGATCTCGTAGTCGATGATCGTCGCGCCCTCCGGCTTCCAGTCGGACGGCATCGTCTTCATGACTTTCGGCTTGAACTCGAGGCCCGGGTAGGCCGCGAGGTACTGCCGGATCTCCTTCATGTCGCCGCTCGGCAGGTCCAGGCGGTCGCGCGGGTCCTCCTCGAGCGCCAGGGCCTCGTAGCCCAGGAACTCGAGCGGCTTGAACTTCGCCTCGCGGCGCGGCCCGAACTTCCAGACGAGGAAGCCGACGGCGGCGGCGGCGATCGCGACGAGCGCCAGGCGGCGGATCAAGGTGGACATCACCTCGCCGCGGCCGAGCTGGTCGATCTTCGCGTTTTCCTGCGTGGCCTTCACGGCCGGGTCCTGCACATAGGCCTTGAGGGCGGCGACCTCGTCCTCTTTAAGGTAATAGCTCTGCAGCGAGAGCTGCAGGCGCCCGCGCATCGCCTGGAAGTGCGCCGGGATCTCTTCCTGGCCCGGCGTCTTGACCAGGGTTTCGACGCGCCCCTTGAGCTCGGGCGGCAGCTCGCCGTCCAGATACTCGGCGAGGTACGCCAGCAGGAAGTCCTGCGGCGAAAGGGGCGATGACTTATGGGCTTCGGCGTTAGCCATTCTGGACGATCTCCGGTCCACGTATACATTAAAATTCGTTTAGACGTCGAGGGCGCTCATCATGAGCGCCTTGCGCGCCTGCGCCAGGTGCGAGCGCAGATCGGGCTCGCCCCAGGCGAGCACCCGGGCCGCTTCCGCCGGCGAAAGCCCGGCGATGTCGACCGCCGCGAGCGCCGCGCGGGCGTCGGGGGGCAGGTTCTTGAGCGCCTTCGTCACCGCCGACTGGCCCTCGATGAACGTCTGGCCCTTAAGGTCCGCGTACGCGCGCCAGCAGTAAGAAAGCAGGATCGCGAGCACGTTCGGGTCGCCGCTGCCGTGGATTTTCTCCAGGTTGGCGGAGACGTCGCGGAAGGTCTTTTCGACGCACCGGTGCGCGCCGTCCAGGCTGAGCGTCAACGCGAACGCGAACCGATAGACGGTATCGGCGCGCGAGACGAGCTGCTCTTCGTAGAAATTGACGAGCGACTCGTCGTATTGCCGTGCTGCGGACCCCAAGCGTAACGCTCCTTCCAGCTTCAGCGACGAGAGCAAAAAAGTTTTAAAGTATTTGCCTTGGTAATTATATTATCATGTTAGCGAACCGATCCTGACGTTGCAAGCATCCGGGGGTTCCCTTAGGGCTTATGCAGGCTCCTCCCGCACTCTCGATGCGCTCCTGGCTGGTCGTCGTGCCGGCCCGGCTCGCCTCGGAACGCCTCCCGCGCAAGCCTTTGGCCGACCTCGGGGGCAAGCCACTCATCGTGCGGACCTGCGAGAACCTGGCGCCGCTTTCGCGGGCCGGGGCCCGGATCGTCGTGGCGACCGACTCGAAAGAGGTCGAGGACGTCTGCGGCGGCGCCGGGATAGCCTGCGAGCGGACGCGCGCCGACCACCCGAGCGGCACCGACCGCTGCTGGGAGGTCGCGAGCCGGGCGCCCGAGCCGCTCATCATGAACGTCCAGGGCGACGAGCCCTTCGCGGCGACCGCCGACCTGCTGCGCCTGGCCCAGGCCTTCGCCGCAAAGCCCGAGGCCGACATCGGAACCTTGGTTTTTTCCGCGACGGACCAAGCCCTGGCCGCCGACCCCAACGCCGTCAAGGCGGTGCGGACGGCGGACGGCTGGGCGCTCTACTTCACCCGCGCCCCCATACCTTATGATCGCGACGCAAAATCCCGCGGCCATTTGCCCCAGCGGTTCTGGCTCCACATGGGGATCTATACGTTCCGGCGGCCGCGACTCGAAGCCTTCGTCGCCCTCCCCCCTTCGCCCCTCGAGAGGACCGAGAAGCTCGAACAGCTCCGCGCCCTCGAGAGCGGCTGGCGGATATTGCTCCAGGAAGCGCGCGCGTATTCGCGCGGCATCGACACCCCAGACGACCTCGAGGCCGCCCGTGCGCGTTTCTAAGCAGCTCCTCGTCTTCGTCGGCCTCCTCGCGGCGGCGCCCGCCGCGGCGCTCCCGATCGGCTTCGGCGTCAACCAGCGCGACCGCGAGTACTACGAGCTCAAGTCCGACAACTTCTACGTCTACCACGACGAGCGCGTGCCCACCGAGGCGGCGATGACGCTCAACGCCCTCGAGGCCGCGCGGCCTTTCCTCGAAAAATGGTTCAAGGTGAAGCGCTCGTCGCCGCTGCCCGTCATCACCTCGGCGGTCACGGAAAACGCCTCGTTCGCCAACTTCATCACCGACGTGCTCGAGATCCAGACCGGCGGCCAGGGCGACAAGTCGCTCGCCTGGCACGAGTACACGCACTCGATGATGTACCGCCACTTCGACAACATCTTCGGCCCCGCCGGCAGCATCCTCAACCTGCCGTTCATGCCGCCGTGGTTCCTCGAGGGCTTGGCCGAGACGACCTCGGTCTCGGTCGGCTCCGACATCACGGCCGGCATCGAGCGCTACCACGCCCTGACCGGCGACTGGCCGACCTACGACCGGCTCCACAGCCTCTACGCGAAATACGGCTTCTTCGAGCGCGGCTACGCGACGGCCGGCGCGCTCACCACCTACGTCCTCAAAAAAGGCAATGCCAACAAGCTCCCGGGCCTGCTCTCCGACTTCCGCGCCGCCGCGATGCCCTGGTGGTACCTCTACACGATCTTTAAGATGCCGATGAACGCGGCGCTCGACGACTTCATCGGGATCTCGGGCGTGGACCTCTACGAGCGCTACAAGACGGACGCCGCCGCCTTCTGGAAGAGCTACAGCAAGGACCCGATGCTCATCCTGCGGAAAGGCCCGCGCCGCAGCTTCCCGACCACCTACGGGATGCGCTCGGACGGCAAGGCCATCCGGCACTTCGCCACCGTCGATGACGAATTGGCCGAGACCGCCGTCGTCTTCGACGACAAAACCGGCTTCGCCGTCGATTTGAAGAAGATGACCAGGGCCATGGTCGATTACGAGGGCTACGCCCGCGTCTACAACCCGACCCTCAAGGCCGGCGTGAAGTTCGAGAAGGTGAACGACGAGGACTGGACCCGCATCAAGGCCGTCGGCATGGGCGACGGCGCCACGGCGACCACGGCGCGTTTCCGGCCGGGGACCGTGTTCCAGATGTGGGAGACGCCGACCCGGCTCGCCTGGCTCGAGCAGACGTTCTCGGTGACGCGGCTCTGCGCCAGCCCCAAGCCCGGCGAGGCCGGCGGCGAGGTCGACTGCCCCATCACCGCGACCGTGCCGCGCAAGCTGCGCTCCCTCGGCGCGCGGATGACGGCCTCCGGCAGCAACGTCGCCAGGGAGATCTGGCTCGTCGAGAGCGAGGAGCGCCTCAAGGGCACGCTCTATACCGTCAAGATCATCGACGGCGCGACCATGAAGGTCCAGCGGACGTTTCCGCCCACCGAGGCCCGCCCGATCAGCGTCGTCTTCGCGGGGAACGTCACCTACCTGCTCACCGCCGAGCGCAACCAGCGGCTTCTGCGCCGCATCGACGACAGCGGCGCCTGCCTCGGCATCCTCACCGTCAAAGACCACGTCCTCGACGCCTTCGGACTCGACGACGGCAGCATCGTCCTGGCGCTCTACCACGGCGACAACAGCGACGTGCTCAAGATCAAGAAGAGCGCCCTCAAGGAAAAGGGCTGCACCCTCGACGAGGGCGGCACCTCGCCGCTCCAGGCGGCGATCCGGCTCGGCCCCAAAACCGACATGCGGACGGCGCTTTACGCCGCCGACCTGTGGGTAAGGCCGGACGGCACGCGCGGCGAGATCACCCGCGGAAAGGAGCAAAGAGGCGCCAAGCAGCCCGCCGCCCGCGAGGCGGACGTCTTCAAGTCGGCCGAGGACACGATGTCGGCCGAGAACCTGGCGAAGGAGCTGCCCATCGACCGGGACGCGCCGGCGGGCGTGCATGCGACGGCGGAGAGCAAACCGCGCAAATTCCGCGCCCGGCCGCTGTTCATGGTGCCCTGGGTCGGGGGCGACGACGCGCTCGGGACCCAGCTCGGCGCCGTCTCCGTCCCGCTCATGGACCACCTGCAGAACGAGACGGTGCGCGCGACCTTCCTCTACGGGGTCGCCAGCCACTTCCCGAACACCGAGCTCGCCTTCACCGAGACGCGCTTCCGCCCCACGCTCACGGCGGCGGGGTACCGGCAGCAGACCTACAACGGCAACCTGCTGGTCGGTAAAACGGTCCAGAGCAGCTATCTGGACGAGAAAGGCGTGCGCGCCGGCGCCGACTGGGACTTCGCCGCGCTAGGCGGCAGCCTCGGGCTCGGGCTCGGCGCCAAGTTCGCCAACTTAAAACCCTACCTCGGGCCCTACGGGGTCAAGAGCGGTAATCTGATCGAGCCGACGGTCACCCTGTCTCTGGGCGAGGCCCTCGGCAGCTTCTCCTGGTCCAACAGCGTTTTCGGCCGCGTCGCCCCGCGGGGCCTCAACAAAAAATTCGACTACAACCAGCTCGGCGCGGCGACGTCGCTCTCGCGCGGCCTCTTCTGGAGCTCCCGGCTGTCGCTCGGCCTCGAGGGCTCCCGCACCCGCGGCGACATGCTGCGCGAGCTGCGCGAGTATTACCAGCCGCTCAAGACCTTCATCCCGGGCTCCGGCGGCGGCTACAACCAGAACAACTTCACCTTCACCGACAACGGCTCGTCGATCTCGACCCTGCGCTTCGGCAACAACCAGGCGCGCGCCAAGGCCAACTGGACCATCCCGGTCATCGCCGACATCGACAAGGTCCTCTGGTTCGTCTACATGGAAAGCCTCGATTTCACCGCCTTCTACAACTACGGCGTCGCCTGGCAGAACACCGTCCCGCGCCGCGGGTGGGACCACCTGATCGGCGCCAACGGCTACAACCTGGACCTCCTGCTCGAGCGCTACGGCGTCCACGTCAACGTCGGCATCGGCACCGGCCACGTCATAGGCGAGCCCTGGGCGGTCTACGGCAAATTCGGCTTCGACGCGTTCCTTTGAGGGCAAAATGAGCGGCAACACCTTCGGCCATGCCTATCGAGTCACGACTTTCGGCGAGTCCCACGGCGGCGGCGTCGGGGTCGTCGTTGACGGCGTCCCGCCCGGCCACGCGATCGACCTCGCAAAAGTGCAGGTCTGGCTCGACCGAAGAAGGCCGGGGCAGAGCAAAATCAGCTCGCCGCGAAAGGAAAAGGACCAGGTCCAATGTCTGGCCGGCCTGGAAAACGGGGTCTCGCTTGGAAGCCCCATTGCGCTGTTGGTCGCCAACGAGGACAAGATCCCGGCGCACTATGACGACATGAAGGACGTGTTTCGGCCCTCCCATGCCGATTTCACCACCCTTGCAAAATACGGCGTGCGCGCCGGCTCTGGCGGCGGACGCGCGAGCGCGCGCGAAACGATCGGTCGCGTCGCGGCCGCTGCAATCGCGGAACAAGTGCTGGAGTCACTGATTCCCGGGTATCGCTGCGTTGCCTACGTGGACTCCGTCAAAGGGACGAA
>JAYVWD010000252.1:0-3743 GCA_043786345.1 Pseudomonadota bacterium | reverse complement strand
CCGTCTCGTCCGATTTGATGACGGCGTCGGTCTTACGCGGCTTGCAAGCCGCCAAGCCGACGAGGGCGGCGAGGCCTAGCGTAAACGTCAAAACAACGGGCAAAGTCTTCGTCATATTGCAGTCTTCCGGCGAATGACGGCGATCGGTCGCGATGATGATGAGGGGTCCTTAGGCGATATCTTACCAGACTTTCGGTGGCGCCAACGAGACCCCAAGCGGGAAAAGGCTAAGGGGGCTCAGCCGCGTGCGGCGCCGAGGGCCGCGTCGCAGGCCGCGCGCGCCCAAGCGGGGTCGAGCCATTGGCGCGCGACCTCCGGGCTCAGGGCGTGGAGCGGGTCGAAATAGAGGAAGCTGCGGCCAGGTTTCACCGACGGCGCCGAGAAGACGCTGATGCCGGTCTCGGGGTCGTAGTGGTCGTAGGTGCTCGCCGGCCGTTTGCCGCCGCCGCCCGGGGTGTCGACGACGAACGTCGGCGTGTTGAAGCCGGCGGTGATGCCGCGCATGCCGTGGTCGATCGCGAGGCAGGTCGAGAGCGAGGTGCGCAGGTCGTCGACCCCGGCCACGAGGTCGTGCTGGTAGACGTAGTACGGCTGGATTTGCAGGAAGCCCAGGCGCTTCACCAGGAGCGCCATGCGGTGGACCGAGTCGTTGACGCCGCGCAGCAGCACCGCCTGGTTGCGCACGATCACGCCGGCCGAGAACAGGAGGCGCATCGCGTCCTGCGTCACCCAAGTCAGCTCCTCCGGGGTGTTGATGTGCGTGTGGATGACGACCTGCTTCCCGAGGCGCCGCCCGTCGTCGACGAACTTGACGACGACTTCGGTCCAGCGCGGGTCGGTTACGATGCGCCCGGGGTTGACCGCGAGGCCCTTCGTGGCGATACGGATGCGCCGCACGTGGTCGATGGCGAGCAGGTTCTCGGCGATCACGCTGAGCACGCGCGGGTGGAGGTTGTAGCAGTCGCCGCCGCTCAGGACGACGTCCTCGACGAGCGGCGAGGCGCGCAGGTAGGCGAAGGCCTCTTCCCAGGATTTGGGCGTGGCGCCGAGCTTTACCTTGCTCACCGTCTCGGTGTCGGAGCCGATGGCGTAACTGCGCGTGCAGAAGCGGCAGTAGACGGGGCAGGTCCCCTGCGCCAGGAAGAGCGCCCGGTCGAAATACCGGTGGACCAGGCCCGGGGCCTTGGTATCGGCCTTTTCCTCGAGGGAATCGAGGCGCACGAGCGGGTGGTCCGGCTCGCGGGCGCTGGCGGCCGGCAGGAACTGGCGGCGGATGGGGCACGCGTACGGCCGGCTCCAGTCGATCAGGCTCAAGATGTAGGGCGTGACCTGCACGGCCATCGGCGCCGCGGCGAGGCCGGCGCGGACGTCGGCGGCGAAGGCCGGACCGGCCCGGCGGCCGACGAAGGCGAGGAGCTTCTCCGCGGCCGCCGGCGAGGCGTTGCCGAGGGCGTTCCGCGTCTGGAAGTCGTGGCTCAGGAACTCCGCCTCGCCCGCCGCCTCGTAATCCGCCACGCACTTCCAGAACGGACCGCGGTCGAAGCGGGCGTGGGCGCCGTCGCTCAGGGCCTGCTGAAGCGCCGGCAAAGCGGTCGCGCCTTGCGGGGGCTGGAGGTTGGGGGTCGACTCGGAGAGCATGATCTTATGGGCTCCAAAGAAGGACTCAGATCCGCACGGTGGGAATCCCGTGCCAACGGCCGAACGCCGAAAGCGCCTCGCCTTTCATCAACAAAGAAAGCGGACCAAGCGTGGCGCCGCGGCCGACGCGGGCGTCGTAGAGCACGACCGCCATGTTGCCGACGCTGCACTCGTCCTCGAGCACGAGGTGCGACGACTTCATGACGCGGTCCTCGAAAAGGTGCGTCTGGATCACGGCGCCGGCGTTGAGGGCGGCATACGCGCCGATATCGACCAGGTCGAACTCGGAGAAGAGCGTCGTCTCGAGGTAGGCGTGCGGCCCGATCCGGATCCCGAACAGGCGCAGCAGCGGCGCCGCGAACGGCGTGCCGAGCAGCGGCCCCAGCACCGGCGCCACGACCGACTCGTAGGCGCCGTTCACCATTTCGTTGAGCCAGACGTAAGGCGACCAGAGCGGTGTGACGACGGGCGCGAAGCGGCCCATGACGAGCCATTTGAGCGCGACGACGGCGAGCACGGCGCCGAGGGCCACGCCGAGGGCGATCAATGGCGCCAGGCCGACCAGGCCCCAAGCGCCCCACGCATCTTGAGCCGCCACGAGCAAGGCGATGCCGGCCAGCGCGGCGGCGAGCATCAGATAGCCGGGGATGAGGATCCGGAGCAGATCGACGACGGCGCGCTGCGCATAGAGTTTCCGCGTCGGCACGAACGTGACGGCGTCGGAGAATCCATCGACTTTGACGCGGTGCGGCAACGCGAACGCGGGCGAGCCGAGCCACTCGCTACCGTCGGGCGGCGACGGCGGCGGGACCGACAAGACGCCGACGAGGTTGCGCTCGCCGAGCGCCGCGCCCACCGGCAGGACGGCGCTGTTGCCGACGAAGGTGCGCCGACCGACGCGGTTTGGCGCGAGCGTCACGCGGCCCCGGTGGATCCGCCGACCGCCGAGGATCGAGCCATCCGCGAAGAAGCTCTCCGCGCCGATGTCGAGCAGCTCCGGGGCGCACGACCGGATCGTCGAGAGCTCCGCCCGCGGGCCGATGCGGGCGCCGAGCAGGCGGAGCCAGGGCGGCAGATAAAGAGTCGTATAGAGCGGCAGCAGCAGGGTCCGGCTGGCCCGCATCAGCTCGTCGGCGAGCCACTTCCGGACGAAATAGCCGGAGTCCAGGTCGTACGTGCCGGGCTTGCACCGCGCCAGGATGAGCGCCTTGAGGCCCGCGATCCAGAAGGCCATGAGGACAAAGCCGAGCGGCGGCGAGGCCAGGAGCACGGCCGTGAGGGCGCCCCAACCGCGGTGCTGGAAGACCCAGAAGCAGGCCAGGCCGGTCGCCCCGAAGGGCAGCGCCAACGCGGCGCCGAGCGCGACCGCGAGCCCGACGTATAAGGCGCCGAGGAGGCCGGGACGCCGCCGCCGCGCGAGCGGGACTCCGGGGGCGACGGCGACGGCCGCGGGCTCCGCCGGCGAGCCGCGCCGCCCCTCCCCCGCCGGAATCATGGCGCCGTCGGGCAGCAGGGACTGGTCGTCGAGGCGCGCGTCGTCGCCCATCCGCGTCCCGAGGCCGAGGGCGGAATGGAGCCCGACGAAGGCGCGGGCTCCGAGCTCGATCCGGCCGAAATGCAGGCGCCCGCCCTCGACGCGATAGCCGAGGAGCTGGGTATCGGCGCCGACGCTCGACTCCGCCCCGACGGCGAGGAGGTCCCAGGCCCCGCAGTGCGCGGTGTCGAGGACGACGCCGCGGCCGATGCGCGCGCCCATCATCCGGAAATAGAGGTTGAGGGCCGGGGTTCCGGCGAGCGCCGCGGCGCCGCTCAAATTATGAAGCCGGGTCACGAGCCACCAGCGCCAATAGTAGAGCCCCCAAAGCGGGTGGCTGCCGGCGCGCAGGCGCCCGAGAAGCGCCCACTTGGCGACGACCGTGACGAGCAACGCCGTCGGCCAGGCCGCGAAACCGACGAGGACGACCAGCGCGGCCGCCGCCAAGGCCGTCATCGACCCGTCGAGTACGCGGCGCGCCGCGAGGACGGCTATGGCGGCAGGGACCGCGCCGAGGGCGTAAAGGCCGTAGATCGAAAGCGCCTGCAGCACCGTGACGAGGTGGCGCTCG
>JAYVWD010000251.1:0-11865 GCA_043786345.1 Pseudomonadota bacterium | reverse complement strand
AGGCGGTCAGGCTGACGAGGAAAGCGCGCATCATCGCTCGGTGCTCCTGCTGGTGTGAAGTCCTGGACTAGGAGGATTCTGCCATAAAGCGCGGGGGCTTGCGTCATATGAAAGAGGGAGCCGTCCGGGCCAATTCAAACCTTGATTTTGGCGGGGGGATCGCTTAGTTTCGGCGGGATTTTCTAAATTGCTACGTAGTAAGGAACTCCTTCGATGGCATCGCCTACCAAAGTCCATAAGCGCCAGAAAATCCTCAAGGGTCTCCGCTCCGGGAAGTGGCGCAAGAATCAAAACAAGAACAACGGCACGACGGCCCCCGACCTGGCCCTCGACAAGCCGAACGCCAACGAGACCAAGCAGAAGGCCGTCCGCGCCAAGCTCGTCAAATCCAAGGCTTAATTAAGGCCTGAACCCGATGCATCCCTATGCCGGTGGCTCCGACCTGGCCGTAGAGCGGCTTTCCGACGCGCTTGCTGGCAGGATCGTCGACGTCGTCGTCAGCGGCTCCATCGGCGCGGTCGAGAGCGTGCGCTTCGTCCGGGCGCTCCGGCGCCTCGGCGCCGCCGTGACCCCCTGGCTCACGGCTGGCGGCGCGCAGTTCATCACGCCGCTCGCCCTATCCTGGGCGGCGGGGCGTGACGCCCGCCAGACCTTCGAGGGCGCGGCGACACACCTCGCCACGGGCGACGGCTGCGTCGTCGCGCCGGCCTCGGCGAACCTGATCGCCAAGGTCGCCCACGGCTTCACCGACTCCCCGGCGGCCGCGCTGATCGCCTCGTACCTCGGCCAGGGCAAGCCGGTCCTGCTCCTTCCGAACATGCACGGCAGCCTCGCGGCGTCGCCGGCGGTCCGCAAAAACCTCGAGGCGCTCGCCGGCCTCGGGGTGCAGCTGCTCGCCGCGCGAGACGAGGAGGGAAAGCGAAAATTCCCCGAGCCGGCCGCGCTGGCCGACGAGGTGGCGCACCGCGTCAACCGCGCGGCCCCCGGCGGCTCCGCCCGCGGCCAACGGGTGCTGATCACGATGGGCACCACGCGCGGATACGTCGACGACGTCCGCTATTTCTCCAACTACTCGAGCGGCGCCCTCGGCAGCGAGACCGCCGAAGAGCTCTATCGAATGGGCTTCGACACCCTCGTGGTGTGCGGCCCCGCCCAGGTCCGGCCGCGCGTCGCGACGCGCCTCGTCCCGGTCGAGACGAACGCCGAGATGCAGGCGGCGGCCGAGCAGATCCTGCGCCAGGGCGCTCAGGCGGCGGTGCTCGCGGCCTCCGTCCTCGATTACGTGCCGAGCGCGAAAAAGAGCGGCAAAATCAGCTCCGACGCGCCGACCTTGAGCGTCGACCTCGTGCGGACCCCAAAGATCATCGACGGGATCACCCCGCAAAGGCCGGTGAAAGTCGGCTTCAAGCTCGAGACCGGGCTCACCGAGGCCCGGGCGCGCGAGCTGACACAGAAGTACATGCCGCCTCTGGGCCTGAGTTTGATGGTGCTCAACGACCTGAGCCAGGTGAGCGACCGACGCCACACGGCGTACCTGTGCGAAGCCGCCGGGGCCGCCTTGCGCGTCGTCGACGGGAAGCGCGCCGTCGCGCACGCGATCGCCCGGCACGTCGCCGAGCGGCTCGCTTGATCCGCTACGTCAAAGGCGCCTACTGGTGGGGCATGAGCACCGCCGTGACCTGCGCCACCATGGTCCTTTGCGGGACGGCGAACCTCGTCACCGTTGCCCGCGGCCTGCCGCGCGACGGCCGCCTCGTGCACCCGTGGGCGGGGCGCTGGGGCCGGGTTCTCTTTCACCTGACGCCGGGCTGGCGCATCGAGGTCCTCGGGCGCGAAAACCTGCCGAAAGAGGGCGCCAGACCGGCCGTCATGGTCTCGAACCACGAGAGCATGACCGACATCTTCGCCATGTACTTCCTCGACGTCCAATTCCGCTGGCTGAGCAAAGAGGAGATCTTCCACATCCCGGTCGTCGGCCCGATGATGGGCTGGTGCGATTACGTGCCGGTGCTCCGCGGCAACAAGGACAGCCACGCCCTGGCCCTCGAGGCGAGCGCCGACCGGCTGCGCAAGGGCTTCTCGATGTTCTTTTTCCCCGAAGGGACGCGCTCGGACGACGGCAAGGTCGGCCCGTTCAAGACCGGCGCCTTCAAGGTCGCGCGCGACGTGCAGGCCCCGGTCATCCCCATCGTGATCCAGGGCGCCCGAGACCTCATGCCGAAAGGCGCCAAGGTCCCGGGCCGGGCCCGCGTCACGATCAAGGTGCTGCCGCCCATCCCCCCGCCGGCGCCGGACGCCGACGCCCAGGCGCTCGCCACGTTCGCCGACCGGGTGCGGGAGCAGATCGCGTCCGAACACGCGCGCATCGCCGCCGCCAAAGCCGCCCCGACCGGAAGGACCGCATGAGCACCGGCAGCAAGCCCATCGCCCGCCCCCCATCCGCGGCGCCAACGCTTCTCGACCGCTCGAAGGTGTTGGCGCGCGAGCAGGTGCTCGCCTCGGTCAAGGCGCGCTATTTCCCCGAAATCTGGTACATGTTGGGGAACTGGTTTCAGACCGCGAAGGACAAGTCGGTGCTCGAGGTCGGCTACGGCATCGGGCTCGTGAGCGAGGCGCTCGCGCGGTCCGGCTGGCGCGTGACCTGCGTCGACCCGGCGGCCGCGGCGCTCGACGACCTGCGCCAGAAGTTCCACAAGTCCGGGGTCGAGGGCGCCTTCGAGCAGGGCGAGCCGGAGCACCTGCCCTACGCGAGCGGGAGCTTTCCGTTCGTGGTGTGCGTCAACATGCTCGAATTTTCGCGCAAGCCGGAGGCGGTCCTCGCCGAGATCGCCCGGGTGCTGGCGCCGAACGGGCGCGCCGTGATCGCGACCTTCAATCGCCTGAGCCCCTGGGGCTTTGCCCAAGTGGCGCGCGCCGTGCGGATCGACGACGGCAAGCGGACGGCGCGCTTCCTCGGAAAAGAGGAGTTCCGCCGGATCCTTACGGCGCAAGGCTTCCGCGTCGAAAACATCTACGACCGCGCCCAATACCTGCCGGTGACGGCCAAGCTCAGCAAACTCAAGCTGCCGTTCGCCGGCGCCTTCGTCGCGCTGATCGCGAAGGAGAAGCCCCGCGACCGGACGAAGGACAAAGAGAAGAAGCCGCGGACCAAGGTTAAAACCTGAGTCCGCGGCCTTTATTTCAAGTATCCCGGGGAAGGGATTAGTCTAATTCATGACCGCTGCTATCAGCGCTTCAGGTTGATCACTTCCTCGTACATCGTGTCCGTCGTCGTGATCGAGCGCGAGTTGGCCTGGAAGCCCCGCTGCGTCATGATCATGTTGACGAACTCCTGCGCCAGGTCGACGTTCGATTCCTCGAGGGACGAGGCGTAGATCGAGCCGCGCGTGCCGGTCTGGGCCATGCCGATCTTCGGCGGGCCGGAGTCGATCGAGCTGTAGAAGAGGTTCCGTCCGCCCTTCATCAAGCCGTCCTGGTTCTCGAAGGTCGCCATGCCGACGGCCCCCAGGGTCTTGACGAGGCCGTTGGTATAGACGCCGTGGATCTCGCCGTTCATCTCGATCCGCAGCGACTTGATATTACCGGCCTCGTAGCCGTTCTGCTGGTGGAAGTTGGTGACCGATTTCGAGGCGATCGAGGTCGAGGAGCCGACGCCGTTGCCGCCTTCGGCGATGGATTTGCCGAAGTCGAAGTCGATGACCTGGCCCTGCATCGAGCCGCCGGCGAAGTTGACCTCGGAGAAGTCCGTGGTCTTCTCCATCAGGTTGCCCTTGGCGTCGAATTTGACCCGGCCATTCCCGATTTCCTTGAGTTTGTCGCCGTTGCCGTCGGTGGCCTCTTTGCCGTCGACCGTCGCGTGGAACTCCCAGGTCGGGCTGTCGGCATCCTCCAGGCGGCGGAAGTACGTCGTCATCTGGTGCGACCCGCCGTAGCTGTCGAACACCGTGATCGTGTTGTTGAAGTTCGAGGTGAGCTCAGCGCGGTTCAGGTCCCAGGCTTCGGGCATCACCTTCTCGCGGGCGTCCAAGTTGACGTCCATCATCAGCTTCTGCGTCGCCTGCGGGGCGATCGAGTTGGTTTCGATGCGCACGTCGCTGAGCTTGGACGACAGGGCGCCGATCTCATTGGTCATGAACCCTTGGACGCGGCCGCCGTCGGGCGAGCTCAGGTAGCCGTCCTTGTCAAAGATGAAGGAGCCGTTGCGGGTGTAGAATTTGCCCGCCGACTCCTGGACCTCCGTGTTCGCGTTGGCGAGCACGAAGAAGCCCATGCCCTGGATCGCCAGGTCCGTCAGGTTGTCCGTGACGGCCATGCCCCCTTGGGTATGCATGGTCCGGACGTCTTTGAGGCGCGCGCCGCGGCCGATCTGCGCGGCGCCGGCGCCGGACGACAGGTCCATCGACAACATGTCCTCGAACTCGGCCCGGTCCTTCTTGAACCCCTTTGCGTTCGCGTTGGCGATGTTGTTGGCGATCACGGACATGCCGTCGGAGTTGACGGAAAGTCCGGTAACGCCTGTGTACAGCGACTGGCTAATAGCCATGCGCGGCCCTCTCCTCAAAGGTTTTCGGTGCTCTGAGGATTAGACTAGCATGAGGGTCCGGGGGCGGCGGATTGTTGCGAAAACACAACAATCCACGCGGCGGCGGCGGGCGCTATAAACGACTGGGTAGACTTTGCCTCAGGCCATTTGCTTGAAGGTGCGCGGGGCGCCGACCAGGTCCGGCTTCTTCTCGTCGCCCTTTTTCACGGGGGCGTTCTGCTCGTCGACGAATTTGCGGTACTGGTCGGGCTGGAGCTTCGGCGACGGGACGCCGTCCGGCCGCGGATTCTCGATCACGTCTTTCCAGGCCTCGAAGAGCGTCATCAAGAGTTTCTCGACGTGCTCGAGGCACTCGATGTCGTTCTTGATGTTGCCTTCGATCAGCTTGTCGATCATGAACACATAGAGGTTCTCGAGGTCGACGGCGAGCTGGCCGCCTTGCTTGAAATCGAGCGTCGCCATGAGCTCGGAGAGGATCGCGGTGGCCTTCGAGATGTACTTGCCCTTCTCGGCGATCTTCTTCTGCTTCATGGCCGCGTGCGCTTGCTTGGTGAAGCGGATGGCGCCTTCGTACAACATGAGGAGAACCTTTTCGCGGCTCGCCGTCATGACCTGCGTCTTCTGGTACTGATTGTACGGATTGTTGCTACTCATGGTCCGATTTGCCTCACTGTGGCTCCGTCCATGGAGCCTTTTTTTCAACCCCCACCACCGCCGAAGCGTTGATCGAGGAAACTTCCCTGTGCTTTGAGACTGCTCAGCTGCGAGTCCAGGCTGGCGAACCGTCGCTTGATGTTCTCTTCCTTGTCCACTAACTGCGATTCGCGGCGGGCGATCTGCTTGTCCTGGTTCTCGATGATGTTGTCCAGGCCTCTGGTCCTGGTCTTGATCACCCCGGAGGCCGAATCGCGGAACTCCTTGAGCTTCTGCGCCATCCGCTCGCCGACACCTTCACCGAACTTCGAGTGCACGAACAGTTGTGCCACTGCCTCATAATCATCGGCTAGTGCGCCCCGGACTTTAGCGTCGTCGAGGACCAGCTCGCCGGTCTTGGGGTTCGACGTGATGCCGATCTCGGCCAGGGTCTGGAACTTGGTGCTTTGCCCCGTTCCCGGGAAAAGTGCGCCCTGGATCCCGCGCATGATCTGCTTGACGGAGGCGTCGCCCGAGAGTTTACCCGGAGCGCCATCGTTCGGGTTTTTCGACTGGTCGTTCGCGAACTTGACGACCTCGTTGTACTTGTCGACGAAGGCCTTGATCCCCTCGACCGTCTTGTTCATGTCGTAGCCGACGGTGACCTGCACGCGGGTGCCGGGCTCGGCGCGTTTGGCGGTGAATTTCACCCCCTCGACCAGCTCGCCGAGGATGTTGCCGTCGTCGGTGACCGGAACGTCCTCGAAGAGCACGTCGAGGTTGCGCCCGGCGACCTGGTTCTTGAACTCGAGGAAGGTCGTGTCCTCGTCGATGTGGATCTTCGCCTCGGCGCCGGACTTCTCGCTGACGACGAGGAGCCGAAAGGAGTCGGGCGTATATTTGGTGTTGAGCACCATCGCGCGCACGCCGACCTCGAGGTCGTTGATCTGCTGCGCGACGTCCTGGAGCGTCGCGCCCGGCTCGACCGTGAGCTCGGCGGGCTCCTTGTCCTCGCGCTCGATCTGCATGTAGCCGAAACCGACCGGCGTCTTATCCTTGTCCGGGAAGCCGAAGGCGAGCTGCTTGTCGTTGCGCGCCAGGCCGCGGACCTCGAACTCGTAGGTGCCGAGCTGGGCGATGCCGGCGATGGTGCCTTCCATGATGTCCGGGTGCGAGGAGTCGACCTTGAGCTTGTAGAAGTCGGACCGGGACTTGAGGCCGCCGCAGGCGGTATCCAGGCCGCTCAGCATCGTATTGAGCTTGTCGACCTCTTTCTTCTCCTCGATGACCTTCTCTTTTCGCTTTTTCGCGGCCTCGATCGGCTGCTTCTCGATGTCGATGAGCTTATCGACCAGCTTCGGATCGAAGTTGCCCGACATGCTTCCGATGCGAGAGCCCATGGTTACCTGCTAGAATGCGCGGTATGACGCGGTTGTTTCATCCGGAGACCGAGGACCAGAGACGGGTGCGGGACGCGCTACTGACGCGCGCCCTCCGCCCGGACGGCGCCGCGTTTCCCGTGGCGCGCGAGTATCCGCTCGTGCTGTCGCCCGCGGGCGCGCGCTTCAGCTATTGCCGCGCGGGCGAGGATGCGGGAACGGTCGTGGCGCATGCGAACCTCTGGCCGAGAGACTTGGTGGCGAGCGACGGCGTCTCGATGCGGGTCGGTTTGGTCGGGAACGTGGCGACGGACGAACGGCTGCGGGGCAAAGGACTGATGGCGGCGTTGCTGCAGGAGCTGGAGGAGTCGGCGCGGGGCGCGGGGCTTAAGGCCTTGCTGCTGTGGAGCGATCTAGATGGATTTTATCAAAAACAGGGCTTCCGGTCATGCGGCAGGGAGTATCGGGCGACGTATCCCCGCGCCGCGCTGCCGCCGGGCACCGGCTTTCGGGTGGTCACGGCCCCCCCGGCGCCCGAGCTGGAGCGCCTCATGAGACTCCGCCCCCGGCTGCCAGCGACGTTGTACCGGTCGGCCGCGGAGTTCGGGGCCCAGCTCGGGATCCCGGCGACGACCTTGGTTGCCGGAGCCGCCGGGTACGCGGTCGTAGGTAAAGGGTGCGACATGGAAGGCGTGGCGCACGAATGGGGCGGCGAGCCCGCGGCCGTGCTGGCGGCCTGCCGCGTCGCCTGCGAGGCGCTCGGCCTGGCCGAGATCCTCGTGCTGTCGCCGCGGCCGCTCGCCGACGCCGTCGAGCATCCGATGTGTTGGGCGAAAACCATTGATAACATTACAGAAAAAGAAAAGGGCCTGCTGGGGCAGGCCTTCGTCTGGGGTCTCGACTCGATCTGATCCTCCGACGCGCTGCGCACCCCACTCGCCAGCTCGCGGGGACCCCTGGCGGACAGACCCGCGGGCGCACGTTGCGCGAAGGCATGTTACTGGTTCTGCAGGAGCGCCAGCGCCAGCTTCGGGACATTGTTCGCCTGCGTCAGCACCGAGGTGCCGGCCTGCATCAGGATATTGTGCTTGGTCATCTCGGCCGACTCTTCCGCGACGTCGACGTCCTTGATCCGCGAGGTCGCGGCCGACAGGTTCTCGATCGAGATGCCGAGGTTCCGGATCGTCGAGGTCAGGCGGTTCTCGATGGCCCCGAGCTCGGCGCGCGTCGACGAGACGTCGTCGATCGCCTTGTCGATGGCCCCGAGGCTGCGCTGGGCGCCGAGCTTGGTCGAGACGACGAGCTCTTCCAGGCCGAGCTTGTCGGCGTTCGCGTCGAGCTTGAAGCAGTCGAAGGAGATCCGGTCGACGCCGAGGAGGTTGTCCCCGCCGGTGTTGACCTGGAAGTCGAGCGAGCCGCCGGTGCCGTCGAGCAGGTAGGTGCCGTTGAACTCGGTGCCGTTGGCAATCCGGTCGATCTCTTCCTTGAGCGACTGGTACTCGAGGTCGAGGTACTTCCGCTCCTTGTTGCCGATCGTATCGCTGGCGGCCTGCACGCCGAGCTCGCGGAGGCGGACCAGGATGTTCTGCACCTCGTTGAGGCCGCCTTCAGCGACCTGGATCAGCGAGATGCCGTCTGAGGAGTTGCGCTGAGCCTGGACGAGGCCGCGCGTTTTGGCGCGCAGCTTCTCCGAGATCGCGAGGCCGGCGGCATCGTCACCGGCGCGGTTGATGCGATAGCCGGACGACAGGCGCTCCAGCGAGCGGTCGAGCAGCTCCCGCGTCTCCCGCAAATGCCTTTGCGCGGTGAGCGACGAGACGTTGGTCGCGATTCTGAGGCCCATGAGTGACGTTCCTCCGGGAGTTTTCGGGCGCTACTGGCTTGGGGAAGGATGGGGACGAGACAGAGAGAATTAGAGATGGCGGTGCGGATGAGAGTGCTCTACGTTTGACGATAACACAGGTGAAATGAGGCTTACAACGCGTCCTGGCAACGGCCTCGGACGGGAGTCCCGGCTTGGGCATACGCCGGACAACGAGCGGTTTGACGCGGCGGATCGCGGGCTTCGGACTCCTCGTCGCCACCGCCGCCGCAGCGGAAACCCCCGCCCAGGACCGCAAAGATTGGGCGTATCCGTCCGGAGTCTTCGTCAACGTCCCCGCCCTCGGCGGCCCGGCGATGGCGCTCGACGGCACCGATCGCGAGGTCGAGGCGATCGCCAAAGAGGCGGCCGACACGCTCCATGCCTGCGTCGCGCGGGAGCGCCTCGCCATGGCTGACCTACAAAACAAGGGGGCGCGCTATGCGTTCACCCTCACCTTCTCGATCAATACCGATGGTCGGATCCATGAAGGGCTGGTTCGGATGCTCACCGGCAGCGCCGAACTGCTCCCCTGCATGACGGCGTTGGCGTTGCACGTCGAAACGAAGCGGCTTTCGCCGCTCCCGCCGGCCCGCCGGAAAAAGGGCGAATCGACGGGGCCCGTGCCCAAGGCGACCTGGACGCAGCTGTCGCTCGCCGCGACGATCCTGACCGACGCCGAGGCGCAGGGCCGTGGCTACCTGTTTCTCAAGGCGGAACGCGCCTGGGAGCAGACGCTGCGGGAAAACCGGCACTGGTTCGCGTGCGGGAAGAAGGACGACTGCGTGCTCGTCTATGAGGCCTGCGAGGTCGCCGCCGTGAACGGCAAGTTCGAGGCCGACCTGAACGCGGCGGCGAAAAAACGGGTGAAGGCCGCGTGCCGGCCGCCCGACGCGCCCGAGGTGCTGACGCCGGCGTGCAACGCCGGGCGCTGCACGCCCCAAAGGCTCTGACCATTAGCCGCCCGCCGCGCCGCCGCCCATGATCGCGCCGAGGTCCTTCTCCACCGGATCGACCCGACTCGTGACCAATTTCCCCTGCGTTTTCAGGAAGTTGGACGTCACGAAATAGGCTGGCTTGTCGCCCTGCATGACCTTGCGGAAAATGACCGTATCGCGCACGCCGGCCTTGCCCTCGAAGCTGATTTCGAGGAATGGCGGCGCCGATGCGGCCTGCTTGAGCTCCTCTTCGGTGGCATAGCCCGAGAGGCGGAGCTTGCTGACGCGGTCCATCCAAGCGTCGTACTGCGCCTTCGGCGGGGCCTTGTCCTCGTCGTCGGTCCAGATCGGCTCGCCGGACTTGTCGCGCTGCGTGTGCGCCATGCGCTTCTCCTTGCCGCCGACCTTGATCGCGGCGGCGGTCACCTCGCTCATCTCGAAGTCATAGAGGCGGCGGTCGTAAGCGCGCAAGTTCGCCTTCTCGAGGTTATCGAAGCCCTCGTCGTCGAGCAGGAGGACGCGGTTGCCGCCCTCCTCCATGGCGAAGCGGTTCTTCGTGCCGTAGCTGCGCTTGCCGAGGAGGAGCTTGAAGGACTTGCCCGCGTCCGTCGTCAGGACGAAGTAGTCGGTCTTGTCCTTGAGGCCGAACTCTTCCATCTGCTTTTCGTCGCCGACCGGGCCGATGACGCGCAGGGCGCTCAGCGGGTTGAAGGACTGCGCGAGCTGGTCCATTTTCTCGTTCCCGAGGAAGCGCTCTTTCGTCTCGACCGGGGGAAGCACCGGCGGCACCGCCGCGACGGCGCTGCCGCTGCCGCTGCCAATCGCCTCGTGCGGCGGGGGCGGATTCAGGGACTCGAGCTTATGGAAGTCGACCCAGAACTTCTTGTCGGGACGGCGTTGGGCCGTGACGTCGGTCTCCTTTGAATGGAAAGTCATCGCCGCGATGGAGCCCGGCTCGAAGGCGGCCAGCGCCACCCGCTCGGCTTCGCCCTCCTCGACCGGGAGGGAGGCCCAATAGGCGGCTCCGAGGCCGACGACCATCAAACCCGCATAGACGCCCAGATCAACTCGCATTTTTCCCGCCTCCCGCTCCGCCCCTGCCTTCGTCCGAGCCGCCGCGTTTCCGGCGCGTCGCCAGGAAACCCGCGCCGAGCACCAGGAGCGGCACGGCCACGACCGTCGAATGGAACCAGACCGCGTCTTCTTTATTGGTATGGCGGATCTTCACATCCTCCGCCGTCGCCACCTCGCCCATCGTATCCGCCTCGCCGACGAGCCACTTCAGGCTGTCGATGAAGTAGATCCCGTTGGCCGGCGCCTGGATGAGCTGATCGGAGATCGCCGTGGCATCGGTGAACACGACCACGCGACTCTGACGCGTCTTCTTCTTCGGGTCGAGCTTCTTGTTCTTGAACTCGGCCACGGCGCCGAGGACGTAGGCGTCCTTCTTCTCGTCGGGATCGTTCTTATAGTTCTTGTTCTTATCGGGGAAGGTATCGGCCAGGGTCCGGACCGTCTCGAACGCCCGCCAGTTGCCGAGCTCCGGCGTCACGCTCAGGTAACCCGCGCGGAAGACGGCGAGCGCAATGCGCTCCTCGTGCCGCGCCAGGCTGACGACCGAGTCGTGCGAGGTGAAGATGTTGGTGATCAGGAACCACTTGTCCACGTCGCTGTGCGTGGCGGGGTAGAAGTTCTTCTCGTTGGCGAGGGGGACGTCGTTGTAGCGAATGCCCATTTCGGCGAGCAGCTTGACCAGCGGGTCGCTCTCGCTGCCGCCCGGGTTGGCGAGCGCCGGGGCCGCCGGGTCGGAGATCTTGTCGGGCTCGAGGAAGACGAAGAGGTTGCCGCCGTTCTCGACGTAAGTCTTGAGGGCCGTGACCTCCTCCTGCTGGAAGGGCTGCGTCGGGCCGACGATGACGACCGCCGCGGCGTCGTCCGGCACGCGCTCGGAGGCGCCCTCGGCCATGCCGAACAGGCGCGTCGAGTAGTTCTGCTGGCGGAGGAAGGCCTCGACGGCCCGGATGGACTTGAGGCCGCCCTCGCCTTCGTTGCCGACCCAGGAGGCCTCGCCGTGGCCGCGCGTGAAGTAGAGGGTTTTGCGCTCGGCCGTCACCTCGAGGAAGCTCTTTTGAAACTCCTGGTCCAGATCCTTGAGGGATTTCCGGGCCTTGCCGATGGTCGTCCCGGTGTCGATGCGGGCCTTTTTGCCGTTGGCGTCGAGGACGATCTGGCCGCCGCGCGAGACCTTGTAGGCCTCGGCTTCGGTCGGATTCATGTCCTTGTCGAAGTACTGGACCTTGACCTTGGGCTCGGCCGCGGCGACGGCGCCGAAGTAGTCGGCGATCAGGGTCTTGACCTCGTTCCCCGGCGGGTAGAAGAGCGCGACCCTGACCGGCTGCGTCACCGTCTTGAGGAGCTTGATGGTGGACTCGGACGGGGTGCGGATCTTGAGGTAGCTCCAGTCCGAGGTCTTGTTCTTCTTGTCGCCGGCGTAGTTCACGCCGACCAGGA
>JAYVWD010000250.1:0-4041 GCA_043786345.1 Pseudomonadota bacterium | reverse complement strand
TCGGCCAAAGGCTCCGCGGCCTGGCGACGGCGCAAACCCTGCTCTTCGCCGTCCTCGGCGGGGCGCTGATGTACTCCTTCGCCAAGGACCGCGGCCTGCCGTTCCCGGCGCTGATGATGGCGCTCGTCGCGATCGCCGGGATGTTCCTTACCCGCCAAACCACTTTCGGGCGCTCGCTCTACGCGATCGGCGGCAACGAAAGCGCGGCCGTTCTGTCCGGCATCTCGGTCACCCGGATCAAGACCGGCGTCTACGCGCTCATGGGCCTGCTCGCGGCCTTGAGCGGCGTCATCCTCGCCGGCCGCCTCAACTCTGCGACCCCGACCGAAGGCAACCTGCTCGAGCTCGACGCCATCGCCTCGGTTGTGATCGGCGGGGCCTCGCTGACCGGCGGGTTCGGCCTGGTCCAGGGCTCGATCGTCGGCGCCTTTATCATCGGCACGCTCAACAACGGCATGGACCTGCTGGAGATCTCGTCCAACTGGCAGATGGTCGCCAAAGGGCTGATCATCGTCTTCGCCGTGTATTCCGACGCGAAGATGCGGCGCGGCGCCGCTTAAAGCCTTAGGGCGCCGGGCAGTCGGCCGTCGCTTTGTCGTCGCTCCACACGCGGATGGCCTTGCCGTCGCCCGTGATGTATTTCCCGTGCCGCGAGCAGACCGTCGTCGTGCCGGCGTGTTGCGGCTCGAGCACGACGGCGAGGGTGGCGTCCTTGACGTTTTTCTTGACCTGACCGGTCGCCGTCGAGAACGGCAGGATGGTGTCGCTGGCGACGAAGTCGACGACTACGCTCAGGTCGGGGAAGGTGAAGCGGAGCTTGGCGGCGCAGGTGGATTTGGCGCTCACCGTCTGCGCCTCGAGCTCGGCATGCTCGGCGTTCTTGAGGGTGAACGCCTCGCCCTGCCGCGCGACCTCGAGCGGGACCTCTTTCGTCACGACCTCGAAGACGCCGCCGCCCAGCAGGTCGCCGAGCTTGTGGCACTCGAGCTCGAGGGCGGCGGTCATCGTGCCCGCGTCGACCAGGCCGTTGTCCTGGACTTTGAGCCCGTCGATGGTGAAGGGGCTGATCGAGAGCCTGGGCTTGAAGGGGTTGTCTAAGTTCTTGACCTCGGCGCCCTGCGGCTCCTGGGTCTGTCCGGTCTTGCAGCCGACGGCGAGGAGGCCGGCCAAAAGGATGGCGTAACGCATCGAGAGCTCCTTGGAACCTTGGGGGAGGGATCGCTCGATGGTATCACAGCCCGGACCCTGGCCCGGCGGTCATTCGTAGACGGGATTGGCCTGCTCGTCGTCCTTGCAGGTCGGCGGCGTCGGCGGCGTCGGCATCTCGTAGACCTTGCCCTTGAGCTTCGCTTTGTAGGCCTTGCCGTCCTGGAAGCGCAGGTCCGCCGTCACCTCGAACTCGTCGCCGACCTTCGCCGGGCGCTTGCCCGCGGTGAAGTTGAAGTCACCTTTGTTGTCGGTGGCCGCGGCGTTGCCCGAGTACGAGATCATCATGCCCGCGGTCATGTCGGCCTGGCCGTCCTTGTGGTTGGCGTCGCCCTTCGGGAACGCCGTCGCGTCGACCTTGTGGTTCGGGTCGTTGGTGAAGGAGGGCATGAACAACACGGTGAGCGACTGCGCCGTCGTGCCCTGGTCGCAGGTCGACTTCTTCTTGCATTCCCAGGACTTGATCTTGCGGAACATCGAGTCGCGCGCCTCGACCGTGGTGATGGCGAACATCAGGGAGTGGAAGTTGCTGGTGACCGACTTCATCGCATAGACCGTCTTGCCCTTGAAATCCGGCAGGTCGGTGGTCGCGTCGCTGATCGTGCCGAGGAGCGCACCCTTCGCGGCGGCGCCGCCGGCCGGCTGGCACGCGGAGGAATCGTCGTCGTCGCCCGCCGGCGCCGCCGCTACGGGGGTGTCGTCGTCGCCGGCCGCGGGCGTCTTGGCCGGCGGCGTCTGGGTTTGCGCCTGCTTCGTCGGCTTCTGCTGCTGCTGCGGGATCATGCCGCCGCTGCCGGCGATGACGCCGTCGCCGTTGTCGTAGTACTTGGGGCCGAGGCGCGACGCGTCGTCGATGATGATGCGCACCGTCTTGCCCAGAGGCATCTTGAAGACGACCGAGATGCTCGGCCATTCGGCGCCGCTGCAGGCGATCGGCTTGCCGCCACCCGCGAGCTGGTCCTTGATCGCCGGCGTCGCCTCGGGGATGTCCGTCGCCAGGATGTCGAAGAGCTGCTTCATGTCTTGCGCGAAGTCGCCGCCGCTGATGTCGCAGTATTTGAGCCCTTTAGCGGTGAACTCCTCGCCGCCGGCGCCCGCCGTCGCGCCGCCCTCGCCGTCGCCGCTGGTTTCCCAGCCCGGGGATTGGCCTTGCTGCGGCGGCAGGCCCTTTTGTCCGTTCTGGCCGATGACCTCGTCGCCGCGGTTGAACTGCAGCGGGAAGTCCACGTCGACGGGGTTTTTAGTGTCGATGACGATGTGGCGCGAGACCTTGGCGCGGTGCGGCGCCTCGGCGTAGATCATGTAGTCGCGGCCGGCGTCGACGAAGAGCGTGAAGAGGTTGGTCGACGCGCCCGTGGCGGACGTCATGTCTTTGTTGAGGAGCTTGCCTTTGCCGGCGCCCGGCTCGAGGCGCACGATCGAGACCTTGACCCCGACGACCGGGTCGTCGCCGTCGAGGACCTGGATGTTGAAGCGCGAGGTGGACTTGCTCGGGGACTGCTCGGCGTCGACCTTGCCCTGCTCCAAGTCAAATCCATGGAGGCCCAGCACGTCCTTGACCTTCGAGCCCTTGGCGTCGCTGGACGAGGCGCTCTTGCTGCTGGTGTCCGGCTGCTTGCCGCTCGCGCAGGCGGCGAGCGCCAGGGTCGGAAGCATGAGCAGCACGGCGCGGGAGGTGAAAGGTGTCCGCATCGAATGGATCTCCATGGGCGTTGGCAAGCGGTTGACTGACCGGATGCAAACAGTTCGGCTGCCCCACGAAATTCTCTGAGACAAATCAGTAATTATTTGAAATTATTAACGAATAACGGTCTGAAAGCGGGGTGCCAAAGTCGCTTGCGGTGAAAGTCGCTTGCGGATGAGGGTGCTAGAGTCGATCGCTCAGTACACCCGCTGTGGTTTGCCTGAGCGCCTTCGGGCCCGAAGCCAGGCCCCGGCGAGCAGCGCGGCGGTCCAGCCGAGCCACGCGGCGCTCGCCCCGCGGTCCATCGTCAGGAGGTGATTCACGACCCGCGCCGGGTCGTCCACGATCCGCCACGCGTAAGGGACCTTGAACGGGCCCGGCGCCTCGATCTGGACGACCTGATGGCGATTCCTGGCGAGCTCGTCCAGAACCTCGGCGGCGCCGGCTCCGGCAAAGCTCCGGCCGACACGCATGAACACCGAGAGCTCGCGGTTCTGGTGCTCGTCCGAGCCGCTCGTGCAGGCGAGCTTGCGACTCAGGCAGAACCCGCGCATCTCCGCCGTCGTGCCGAACGCCGCCAGATCCTCCCAGCCGTTCGCGATCTCGGCGCCGTCCACCCCGAAGTCCGCCAGCTGCGCCGGCGTGAACGGCCGCGGCTCGCCGCCGTCGTCCACGTAGTGATTGACGACGACGCGTCCGCCCCGTTCCTTGGCGGTCCGGATCAGGTCGGGGATCGCCCCCCCTATGGGGACGGTTGCGGCGCCGGCCGCCGAGGCGCGCGACGATGCCGCCGCCCCGCACGAGCCAGCTCGTCCGGGGCGCCGCACCGCTTTAAGTCACTTCGGCGTGTAGCCCGTGAACTTCGCCAGCTCGGCGGCCGTCAGCTGCGTCGACGACTTCGGCGGCATGGATTTGCCGACCGTCCCCTGATCCGCGGCCTTCCAGGTGGCCTCCGTGACCGCGCTGTAGTCCGGCGAGGTCTTGCCTTTGACGTGGCAGTTCGCCGTCGCGCACGAGGCGATGATGATCGGTTTGATGTCGGCGAAAGTCGTGGCGGTCACCGCCGGGGTGGCGACCGCGGGTTCGTCCTTCTTGGCGTCGCTGCCGCAGCCGGACGCCGCGAGAACGATCACCGCCGCCGCTGCCGTCGC
>JAYVWD010000249.1:0-5505 GCA_043786345.1 Pseudomonadota bacterium | reverse complement strand
GATCAGGAGCGCCGTCAGCGAGCCGAGGGCGATGACTCCGGCGCTGGCTTCGGGGCGGCTTTTGGCGCTGATGAGAAGCATCAGGAGTCCGAGGATTATGGTGATCACCGGAAAGACGTACTGCTTCGGCGGGAGCTTGCCGGTGACCGTACCCGTGTCGCCGAGGTTGTGGGACGAGGGGGCGAGGCGCTTCTCGAAGGTCGGGATCAGGATGGTCGAGGCCTCGTAGATCGAGAGCGTCATGCACAACATGATGAACCCGATGACGAACCAGTCCGGCCCGAAAATAAAGAGCCCGAGCACAATAGGCAGCAAAATCGCGGCGGTGATGAGGCGGGTCTTCAGCATGTCTCGTCGCGCGCTTGCAGGGGCCGGGCGAAGGACCCGTCGTCCACCACGAGGCCGAAGCGCCGCTGCCGGCGCAGGTAGTCCTGCATCGCCAGGGCGAACTCGACCATGCCGAACTCCGGCCAGGGCAGCTCCGTGAAGTAGAGCTCGGTGTAGGCGAGTTGCCAGAGCATGAAGCTCGAGATGCGCTGCTCGCCGCTCGTCCGGATCAGGAGGTCCGGGTCGGGAAGGTCCCAGCCGTCGAGGCAGCCGGTAAACAACTCATTGTTGATGTCCTGGGGCGCGAGCTCGCCCTTGGCGACGCGCCGGGCCAGCAGGCGGGCGGCCTCGACCAGCTCGGTCCGGCCCCCGTAGCTCAGGGCGAGGTTGAGAACCAAGCCGGTGTTGCCACTCAGAAAAGCTTCGGTGTCGCGGACGATGTGCTGGGTCTTCTGGGGCAGGCGATCGAGCTTGCCCATGGTGCGCAGCTGGACGTTTCGCGCCTTGAGGTCGGCACGCTCCTCGAGGAGGTACGAGCCGAGAAGCGTCATGATGGCGGCGACCTCGTGCTCGGGCCGGTCCCCGTTCTCTTCGCTGAAGACATAGAGCGAGAGGACCTTGACGCCGAGGTGGTCGGCGGCCTCGATCACCTCGCGGACGCGCTCGGCGCCTTTCCGGTGGCCGAAGACGCGGGGCATGTCCCGGTCGGCCGCCCAGCGTCCATTGCCATCCATGATGATGGCGACATGGTTGGGGAGCTTCTCCCGCTTGAGCGTCTTCGCGAGCTCGAGAAAGCGGCTGTCGTGGTTCATCCGGGGGGCGACCTTCAAGTTCTACCGACCGTGCGTACAGTGAAGCAGCTGACTTAACACAGGGGGCGGGGCGAACCAAGGACAATAAGTCCAGAGGCCCCGGGACCTTGCCGCCAGATTTCCGGGACGAGGCGCCCGGCGCGCTCGTTTCGGTCCCGGAACGAGCACTGGTTCCACGGCGCGTCGGGGCTCGGAGCCGGCGGGCGCCTCAGCAGGCGGAGCCTTGGCGCGAGCCGGCCGGGGCCCGCGGCGGGTACGGGACGACCGGCGCCGCGCCCGCGGCACCGGCGAGGCGCGCGACGAAATCGGGCGGAGCCAGGCGGTCGTCGTCGGCGACGACGAGCACCTCGTACGGCCCCGCCAGGTCGAGGGCCGGCAGGAGCTTCGTCGGGGACCCGGGGGCCTCGCTCATGCGTAGGTAGGTCGACGCCGGGCATGCGGCGCCGCGCGGCCGGGACGTCGTCGAGCGCGAGCGCCCCGCCGCGGCGGTGGTGAAAGGGGCCCAGCCCAGACGACGATGCGGTCGGGCCGCCGCGCTTGACGCGTCAGGCAGGGTCTCGAGGACCGGCCCCAGGTGGGCGAGGCGCGACGGAATGGTTGCCAGCGCGGCGCTGACCAGGGTCACGGCGGCTCCCCGGGCTTGGACCTAGCCCAAAGACAATAGAAAAACCCGGGCTTTGCGGCCCGGGTTAGTATAGTCGTCACGCCGAGTGGGGGGCAAACGGCGTTTCGATTCTCAGAGCACTGAACTCGAGATCACTGACCGACATGCACCAGGTCGACGGTCAGCTCAGGGGCGTCCGTCTTCTGGAAGCGGTAGTTCTCGATCGAGTCGCAGGAGCGGGGACGGAAGCGCGTTTCGGTCTGGTTGAGGTCGTAGACCATCTCGGTGCCGTCCGTGCCGTCCTTGTTGAGGAACTTCACGGTGATTTTGTACGGGGCGATGTCGTTGGTGTAGCGCTCGGAGAAGATCCAGAGGACGTTCTTCTCGAACTTGACGTCGGTCCAGTCGCCTTCGGTGCCGTAGCGGTACTTGGCGGCGATCGTCTTCTCGACGTCGACGTTACCGACGCAAACCGAGGACCAGACGCGCAGGGACTCGATGCCGGCATCGTCGAGGGTGTTGACGGCCGAGCGGACGACCGGGGTCGCCGAGAACGCGGTCGAAGCAGCCACGAGAAGGGACGAAGCGACGAGGGACTTGAAAAACATCATGTCAGGCCTCCTGGAAAAGTAAACATCAAGACTTGGGGTCATTTGTAGCGACGATACGTGGCGCTACCGGCGATGTAAACTTTCCGCGTACGGACAAATTCGGACAAGCTTCTGCGTATTAATTAAACAGAATGAAACGCCAAAATTCTCAGTGGTTTTCGGTTTCTGGCCGGTTGGTCAGGATAAATGATTCATGTGCTTTTTGTTTGGTCGTAAGCGCGTGAAGCCAGGTAGTACGGCGCCGCCGCCTCGAGCAAAGCTTTGAGGATCGCGACCGTGGGAATCGCGAGGAGAACGCCCCAAAAGCCGAACCAATCGCCGAAGGCCAGCACCGACGCGATGACGACGAGCGGGTGCAGGCCGACCCGCACGCCGATCACCCGCGGGGTGACGAAGGCGCCGTCGACGGCCTGGACGATCACGAAGACCAGGACGACGCTCAGGACCTGGCCCCAGCCCTGGAAGTCCGAGAGGATGACGATGAGGCTCAGGGCGCCCCCGACCATGACGTCGAAGTACGGGATAACCCGGCAGATCCCGGCGACGACGCCGATCGCGACGGCGCTCTGGAGGCCGACGATGCTGAGCCCGACGACGTAAAGCACGGCGAGGATCGCGGCGACGGTCGCCTGGCCCTTGATGACGGAGCGCAGCGTCACGTCGACCCTGTGCTTGACCACGTGGGCCGGAACCCGCAGATCGACCGGGATCATATGCATCAGGATCATCTCGAACCGCGGGAAATCGTTCATGAGGAAGAAGGTGAAGACCGGGATCATCACGACGTTGACCATCCCGCCGACGACCGAGCTGCCCGTGTGCCAAAGACCCGTAATGGTCGACTGAAGCTGGGCCGACACCCGCCCCATGATCGCGGCGCCGGCGAAGAGCTCGTGCACGTCGTCGGCGCTGAAGAAGCCCAGATTCGTCACCTGCTGCTCGAAGAGCGGCAGCCATTTGTCGAGGACGGTCGCGACGGCGCTCGGGATGAGCTTCACCAGCAGCAGGATCTGGGCGTAGAGCAGCGGCACGATGCGCGACACGGCGATGCTGATCACGCCGAGGGCCACGACGATGATCGCGAGCACGGCGAGGGCGCGCGGGACGCGGCGCGCCTGCAGGTGGCCGACGGTCGGCAGCAGCAGGTACGTGAGGAACGCGCTGACGCCGAGCGGCACTATCAGGGACGAGTAGACGTAGCCGACGACGGCGACGACTGCCACAAAGCTCGCGCAGAAAATCAGGAAGCGCCGGGCCCGGCGCCAGTCCACCGGGACGACGGTGACCTCGATTTTGACCGCGTCTTTCGGCGGTTTGGCCTTAGACACGGCCGGACGCCACCCGGTCGAGCTTCGCGTAGTCCTTCGTCACCGCGACTTGCGCCAAGCCGGCGGCCTCGAAAAGCGCGCGGACCGGGGCGCCCTGCGTCGCGCCGATCTCGACGAGGAGCATCCCGCCCGGCCTGAGCAGACCCGGCGCGCAGCGGGCGAAGGTCTCGTAGAAATGCAGGCCGTCGTTCGCCGCGAAGAGCGCGGTACCCGGCTCGTACCTGACGACCGAGACGGGCAGCGCCGCGCGCTCGGACTCGGCGACGTAGGGCGGGTTGGAGACGATGAGGTCGAAGGGCGCGGTGTCCCACGCGGCGGCGTCGAGGGCGTCGCGGCGCTCGAAGGAGACGGTCGTGATCCCGAGCCGCGCGGCGTTCGCCCGGGCGATGGCGAGCGCGGCCTCGGACACGTCCCAGGCGACGAGCGCGGCCTGGGGCAGGCGTTTGGCGAGCGCCAGCGCGATGCAGCCGCTGCCGGTGCCGACGTCCAGGATCCGCAGCGGCTCCGGGGTTTCGGCGGGGTCCGCGGCGGCGCGGCGCCGCTTGACCTCGGCGAGCGCCGCCTCGACGAGGCACTCGGTGTCGGGGCGGGGGATCAGCACGTCGGGCGTCACCTGGAACGCCAGGCTGAAGAACTCCTTCGTGCCCGTGATGTAGGCGACCGGCTCGCCGGCGGCGCGGCGCCGGAGCAGCTCCTTGAAGGGGTCGCGCTCTTCGGGCGCGAGCGGCTTGTCGAAGGACGTATAGAGCTGCATGCGCGTGAGCCCGAGGGCCGCGCCCAGCAGGAGCTCGGCGTCGAGGCGCGCGGACTCGAAGCCGCGGCCCTGCAGGAAGCCCGTGGACCAGGTCAGGATCCGCTGGATGGTCCAGGAGTCGGGCGGCGCCACGGCTTCGCCGGAAGGTAAAATCTCGAGCATTTCAGACTCTCTCGCCGAGTTCCTGCTTGAGCAGCTCGGTCTGGTGGTGGGAGCCGAGCGCGTCGAGCACCTCACCGATGTCCCCGTCCATGACGTCCGCCAACTTGTAGAGGGTAAGGTTGATGCGGTGATCCGTCAAACGACCTTGCGGGAAGTTGTAGGTCCTGATTCTTTCCGAGCGATCCCCCGAGCCGACCTGCGCCTTGCGCTCGGCGGAGGTGGCGTTGTGCTGCTCGGTGATCGCGTTCTCGTAGAGCTTGGCCTTGAGGATCTTCATCGCCTTGTCGCGGTTCTTGTGCTGGCTGCGCTCATCCTGGCACTCGACGACGACGCCGGAGGGCTTGTGGACGATCCGGACCGCGGAATCCGTGGTGTTGACGTGCTGGCCGCCGGAGCCGGAGGAGCGGCAGGCGGTGAACTCGAGGTCCGCGGGGTTGATCGAGATCTCGATGTCGTCCGCCTCGGCCAGGATCGCGACGGTGCAGGCGCTGGTGTGGATCCGGCCCTGCGCCTCGGTCGACGGGACGCGCTGGACGCGGTGCACGCCGCTCTCGAACTTGAGGCGGCTGTAGACGCTCTGGCCTTCGATCGAGCAGATGATCTCTTTGACCCCGCCGGCCTGGGAGGCGCTCGAGCTCAGGATCTCGGTCTTCCAGCCCTGACGGTCCGCGTACCGCGTGTACATGCGGAACAGGTCGGCCGCGAAGAGCGAGGCCTCCTCGCCGCCGGTGCCGGCGCGGATCTCGAGGAGGACGTTCTTGGCGTCGAGGGGGTCTTTGGGAAGCGTCAGGAGGATGAGGCGCTTCTCGGTGGCGACGAGCCCGGCGTTGACCACGTCGAGCTCCTGCTTGGCCAGGCTGCGGAGCTCCGCGTCGGAATCGCCGAGCATCGCCTTGGCCTCGTCGCG
>JAYVWD010000248.1:0-2419 GCA_043786345.1 Pseudomonadota bacterium | reverse complement strand
ATTTGTGCTGTCGGGGGGAGGCGAGCCGGGTCCATGGGATGGAGCTCCTGGAGTCCTGGGTTTGACGCCCTCCCTCAGGAAACGTTCGTCTCTCATGAGGGCGGCCTCTAGGTACCATAAGGGTCAGGGGCTCGCACTGGTTAATTCTCGTTATGCGACTTTTTTGCGCGGAGCGCCGGAACGGACGGGCCTGAATTGGCTCCCTGCCCGGGGGCACATACGCTCTTGAAATCGGGTCCGGGAGGCCGTAAGGATTCCGTAGAGGACGCGCCAACTCATTGGGATTTCCGCATGGAACCTTTCATCGAAAGACGCGCCACGGAGCTGCTCGATCACGGGCACCGTGCGCGCGAACGCGGTGATTACATCACGGCCCTGCACGATTTCAAGGCCGCGGCCCACGTGCGTAAATGCCCTGACTCATTGACGAACTGGGGTGCGATGGAGCACTTCCTGGGCGATACGCGGCGCGCCATCGAACTGTGCCGCGAGGCCATCGACGTCGATCCGGACTGCGGAAACCCCTACAACGACATCGGATCCTACCTGGTCGTCATGGGCCGCTGCGACGAGGCCATCACCTGGTTCAAAAAAGCCATAGCTAGCAAGCACTATGCCCCCCGCCAGTTCCCCCATATAAATTTGGGGAAACTTTACCTTTCGAGGAAGGAATACCAGCAGGCCCTCCACCATTTCGAGGAAGCCCTGCACCACGACCCGAGCGACGCCGAGATCCGCGAGATCGTCCAGTCCATCCGCGGGACCATGCAGTGACCCGTCGTTGACCCCGGCCTTTCGGACGTCCTATACCTAAGAAATCCCGAAAACGCCTTTTGAGGGGAGCCCGTTTGCGCCTCATCCGACGCCTGCTCGTTCTTCTCGCCGCCCTCGCCGCGGCGACCACGGCGCGCGCCCAGGGTCCGGTCGCCGACAACGCCGCGGCCGACAAAAAAGAGGCGCGCTACTACGTCCCCGCCGTCCCCGAAGACATGGCCCAGGTCGACTTCTTCCTGATCACCGGCGGCGTCGGCGACGAGGTCGCCAACCGCTTCGGCCACACGGGCATCCGGGTTCTCGACCACGTCAACAAGATGGACGTCGTCTTCAACTGGGGGAAGTTCTCGTTCAACCAGCCCGGCTTCCTCTGGAAGTTCTTCCGCGGCTCGCTCACCTACAGCATGGGCGTGCGCACCTTCGCCGCCGACAAGAACCACTACCGCGAGGACGAGCGCCGCCTGGTCATGGAGCCGCTCCACCTGACGCTCGCGCAAAAGCGGCGGCTCCTCGAGAAGATCGCCTGGAACGCCGTGCCCGAGCACCGCGACTTCGCCTACCAATATTGGTTCAAGAACTGCGCGACCATTCCGCGGGACGACCTGGACGAGGTCCTCGACGGGCAGGTGCGCGCGAAGTTCGCCGGCCGGAAGACCGACAAAACCTTCCGGCACTATATGCGGCGGGGGCTGCAGGCGATGCCGTTCGTGGCCTCGGGCCTGGACGTGCTGATGAACGCGAACATCGACCGGAAGATCACCGCCTGGGAGGAGATGTTCCTGCCCGAGTTGCTGCACGACCACCTGGCCGAGATGCCGGCGATCGACGACGAGGGCAACCCGGTTCCGGGCCAGAAGCTCCTCGGCGAGACCGTCGTGCTCTCGGACTACGAGGACTCGTACGGGCGGCCGTTCAACGACTACCTGGCGCTCGCCGCGGTCGGCGCGCTGCCGCTCCTGCTCGCGCTGGCGCTCTCCCGGCGCGGCGGCAAGCTGCCGCTCCGGGCGCTCGGCTTGTCCGCGATGCTCTGGGGGGGCGTCGCCGGGACCTTCGGCTTCACGCTGCTGATCAACTGGTTCGTCTCGGGCCATCCCGACGGCTGGGCGAACATCAACTTGCTGATCTTCTCGCCGCTCGACTTCTATCTGGTCCCGCTCGGCTGGGCGCTGCTGCGGCACGGGACGCGGCGCAAGGACCGCCTGGTCTTCGTCCATTCCGGCACGGTGATGGCGGGCGCGCACGCCTTCTGCCTCGCCGCGCTCATCGCCCTTTGCGCCGGCGGGATCGTGACGCAGGACGTGTGGCGGGTCGTCGCGTGGTTCGGGACCCTGACCGCCTCAGTCTATGTGGCGGTCGCCCGCTTTGGCCTGCACGGCGCCGCCGCCGCCCCCGCCGTCGTCGCTGCCGACCTGCGACGAGCCGCTCCGGCGCGCGGCCAAGGCAATCTCGAGGCCGCGCCTTGACAACAAGGCGCGACTTCATCTGGGTTTAGCGCTGTTTTTCGCGTTTTTCCCCAAACACTGGCGCTGAACAACTGGGCGATATTTACTCAGTTCCTGCCCCGTGGGACCGATCACCTCTCTAGGGAGGGACCCACCATGCGCATCAATGGAATGAGCGCCAGTGCTTTGAGTGCCGTCGGTGC
>JAYVWD010000247.1:0-1935 GCA_043786345.1 Pseudomonadota bacterium | reverse complement strand
AGGTCCTCGACGCCGACATCCTCGAAATCTTCCTGTCCCCCACGGAGGTCGCGGCCAAAGGCTGCAAGAACCCGAACTTCCAGGACATCCACGCCGTCGGCGCCACCGTCGCGTACGGCATCGAGCGCCTCTTCTCGGCCGCCGCCCCCGGCGCCGACGACGCGGCCGTCCTGAAAAAGGCGACGATGTTGCTCGAATGGGCCCGCCGCATGGGCGACGCCGTCCGCGGCAAGGACCCGAGCGCGGTCTCCTTCGACCTGCTGATCGAGCAGGCCCTGGTGACCGTGGCCCCGGACAAAAAACTCACGAACGCCGCCTGCGACGTCGTGCGGACCCAGTTCCCCGCGTACGCCGGCAAGTGGCTCGGCGGCACGTTCAGCTGTAATTGAGCGGGCTCCAGGAGCGGGCCTGCTATTCCTGCTTCGAGAAGATCCGGTCAAGCTCGCCGCTCTTGCTCAGGCGGTCGAGGGCCGGATCAAACCGTTTCAGCAGCTCGCTCTTGCTCTTCAGCACGCGGAACATCACGGGCACGCTCCCGATCACCTCGCCGATGGCGAAGTCGTGATGGGGATTGAGTTTCATGTAGTACCGGGCGACGACCAGGCCGATCAGCATGAAGTCGACGCGGTGCCGTTGCAGCATCTGCACGAGCTGCCCCTCGTTGTCGGCGTTCTCCCGCACGAGCGCGCCGCCTTTGAACGCGTCCTCGAGCTTCGGGTAGTAGTAGCCGCGGACGGTCCCGACCTTCTTCGCCTTGGCTCTGCCGCCTTTTTTGAGGATTTTTGGGCCCTTGAGCGGCGACTCGGCCGGCTTTTCGCCCTGGCGGTAAAGGATGACGTCGTCGACCGTCGTGAAGCTGTGGCTGTAAGCCGAGATCGCCTCCTGGTCCTTGCGCCATTCCGGGCTGATGCCGCACTCGATGTCGATCTTGCCCTGCTCGAAGAGCGCCTTGAGGCGCACCGTCGGCGCAAAGACCGGCTCGAAGGTGTCGCCCGTCAGCTTGCCCACGGCCTGCAGAACTTCCATGAAGATCCCGACCCGCAGGTCGTCCTTCGGAAAGCTGAATGGCACGTAGCCGGTCTCGGCCAGGCCGACCTTGTAGGCGGCGGCCGCGGCGCTCGCGCCGTTCAGGACCAGCAACACTGTGATCAGGATCCGGAGCATGGTGAAATTGTACCAGACTTCGTGGCCTTAGCTCGCGCCCCGCGGGGCCTCGGCCGCGGCCTTCTTGCGCGCCTCCTCGGCGGCGGCCTGCTGCAGGCGCCGGGCCTGGTTGACCTCCTTTACCAGGAGCTTGTCGTAGGCGAGGCCCTTCTCCTGCATCGCTTTGCCGACCCGCGCCAGGGCCACGTAGGCTTTTTCGAAGGTCGGGTCGCTCTTATAGCTCAGGACGAGTTCGATGAAGCTCCTTTGGAGCTGCCCCTTCTTGCTGAGGGCGAGCCCAAGGTTGTAGCGGAGCAGGTGGACCCTGGCGCGCTGCTGCAGGAGTTTGATCGCGTATTCGTAGGTCTCGATCGCCCGGTCGAACTGCTGCTGCTGCACGAGGCCGACGGCGACGTTGTTGAAGTGGCGGGCCATCTGGTCGCCGTTCTCGGTCTCTTTGAGGAGCTGCGCGGCGAGCGACAGGTCGCCCTCGCGGAAGGCGAGCTTGCCGCGCTCGTCCATGAGGTCCCGGTTGTCCTTGTCCAGGGCCTCGACCTGCGCGAAGGCTTTTTTCGCCTCGTCGGGCCGGTCGGCCGAGACGTAGGCGCTGCCGAGGTTGAGCAGGGACGTGAGGTTCTTGCTGGACGAGCGGGTGAGGGCCTCGAGGATCGCGAGCGCCTCGGCGTGCCGCGCCGTCCGCGAGCAGATCTGAGCGAGCAGGTTTTGCGCCTCGAAGTGGTCCTTGTCCGCCTCCAGGATCTTCCGGACCACGGGCTCGGCCTTGCTCAGCTG
>JAYVWD010000246.1:0-11819 GCA_043786345.1 Pseudomonadota bacterium | reverse complement strand
TGCGGAAGGCCGAGCCGATCTCGCGCTCGAGGTTCCGCACGCCGGCTTCGCGGGTGTAGAAGCGGATCAGCTCCTTCACGGCGCCGCCGGACATGTTCGCGCCCGTGCCCTCGAGGCCGTTGAGGCGGAGCTGCTTCGGCACGAGGTATTGCTTGGCGATGTTGACCTTCTCCTCTTCCGTGTAACCGGAGAGCCGGATCACTTCCATGCGGTCGAGCAGCGGCTTGCTGATGGTGTGCGAGTTGTTTGCCGTCGCGAGGAAGAGGACCTTGGACAGGTCGAAGTCGACGTCGAGGTAGTGGTCGACGAAGGTCGAGTTCTGCTCGGGGTCCAGGACCTCGAGGAGGGCCGAGGTCGGGTCGCCGCGGAAGTCCTGCGAGAGCTTGTCGACTTCATCCAGGAGGACGACGGGGTTGGCGCTGCCGGCCTTCTTGAGGGCGTTGATGATCTTGCCGGGCATCGAGCCGATGTAGGTGCGGCGGTGGCCGCGGATCTCGGCCTCGTCGCGCACGCCGCCGAGCGAGATGCGCACGAACTTGCGGCCGGTCGCCTCGGCGACGCTCTTGGCGAGCGAGGTCTTGCCGACGCCGGGCGGGCCGACGAGGCAGAGGATCGGGCCCTTCAGGTCATCGACCAGGGTGCGCACCGAGAGGAACTCGAGGATGCGTTCTTTGACCTTCTCGAGGCCGAAGTGGTCGTGGTCGAGGACTTCCTTGGCGAAGTTGATGTCGCGCTTTTCCGGCGTGTACTCGTTCCAGGGGAGCGAGAGCACGGTGTCGATGTAGTTGCGCACGACGGTGGCTTCCGCGGACATCGGCGACATGTGCTTGAGCTTGCGGAGCTCCTTGTTGACCTTGTCCTTGGCCTCGTCCGAGAGCTTCTTCTTCTTGATCAGGTTCTCGAGCTCCTGGATTTCCTGGCGCCCATCGTCCCGGTCGCCGAGCTCCTTCTGGATCGCGGCCATCTGCTCGTTGAGGTAGTACTCTTTCTGGGTCTTCTCCATCTGGCGCTTGACCCTAGCTCGGATCTTCTTCTCGACGCGCATGATCTCGATCTCGGACTGGATGAAGCCATAGAGCTCCTCCAGGCGCAGCCTAGGATCGGTCTGCTCGAGCAGGCGCTGCTTGTCCTGGAGCTTGAGGTTGGTCAGGTGCGCGACGAGCGTGTCGGCGAGCTTGCTCTCGTTCTCGATCTGGGCGATCGAGAGCAGCATCTCCGGCGGGATCCGCTTGTTCAGGCGGACGTAGTTGTCGAACGCCATCTTGACGGTGCGGATCAGCGCTTCGTTCTCGACGCCGGTCGACGCCAGCTCGGGGAGCGGCTCGGCTTCGACGAGGAAGTACTCCTCGGTCTGCAGGAACTCGACGATCTTGGCCCGGCGCTGGCCTTCCACGAGGACCTTGACGGTGCCGTCGGGCAAGCGCAGGAGCTGGAGGATGTGCGAGACGGTGCCGACCTTGTAGATGTCCTCGACGGTCGGGTCGTTGGTCTTCGCCTTGATCTGGGCGGCGAGCAGGATCTCCTTGTTGCCCGCCATGGCCTGCTCGAGCGCCTGGATGCTCTTGTCGCGGCCGACGAAGAGCGGCACCACGGTCGCCGGGAACACCAGGATGTCGCGGAGCGGCAGGAGTGGAATGCGCATCCGTCCTCCGGTGGCTGGCGGCGTCGGTTGCTGCGGATCGATGGGCTGCGTCATTGAGGGTGGCTCCTTGCGGCTCTCGAGGCCAAAATTAGTAAGCCAGGACCTTGGTAGGTCGAGCGGAATTTTTTACGGTGGCACTGCATTTCCGTCATCGTATCGCATCTCGGGCGCAGACGCCGCAAAACATTCCGCCGCGTCGGGATTGCCACACCCTGTGGCTTCTTCGCGGGCGGCCTCATGAAAAGGTCTTGCGATTCCCGTTCCAGAATCCCGGATACATACGAAAACGATCAGGAGAAATTGGCAAGAGACTTCTCGCCCGAAGAGCAAAAAACCCACCTCCGAGGGGAGGCAGGTGTTTCGTTTTCGTCCTGGACACCGGTCTTCCGGCTCAGTTCGCGCCGCCGGTGCCGAACTCGCGCTCTTTCTTCTCGACGGGCGCTTGCTCGTCTTCGGAGCGATACACGAGGATCGGGTCGGCTTCGTTGATGATCACCTCTTCGGTGATGATCACTTCTTTGAGGTTCTTGGCGGACGGCATCTCGTACATCGTCTCGAGCATGGCCTTCTCGAGGATGGCGCGGAGGCCGCGGGCGCCCGTCTTGCGCTTCAAGGCTTCCTTCACGACCGCGCGCATGGCGCCGTCGGTGAATTTGAGCTCGACGCTCTCGAAGTCGAAGAGCTTCTTGAATTGCTTAATGATCGCGTTCTTGGGCTCGGTCAGGATCTTGATCAGGGCCAGCTCGTCCAGGGCGCCGAGCGAGCAGACGATCGGCACCCGGCCGATGAACTCCGGAATCAGGCCGAACTTCATCAAGTCGTCGGTACGCACCTGCTCGAGGAGCTTGGTGACGTCGCGGTCTTTCTTGGAGCGGACTTCGGCGCCGAAACCCATCGAGGAGACCTCGATGCGCGACGCGATGATGTCCTCTAAGCCGGCGAACGCGCCGCCGCAGATGAAGAGGACGTTCGTCGTGTCGACCTGCAGGAACTCCTGCTGGGGGTGCTTACGGCCGCCCCTCGGCGGAACGTTGGCGATGGTGCCTTCGATGATCTTGAGGAGCGCCTGCTGCACGCCTTCGCCCGACACGTCGCGCGTGATCGACGGGTTCTCGCCTTTGCGGGCGATCTTGTCGATTTCGTCGATGTAGGCGATGCCGCGTTGGGCCATCTCGACGTCGTAGTCGGCATTCTGAAGCAGGTTCAGGATGATGTTCTCGACGTCTTCGCCGACGTAGCCGGCTTCCGTCAGGTTCGTCGCGTCCGAGATCGTGAAGGGCACGTTCAGGATGCGGGCCAAGGTCTGCGCGAGCAGCGTCTTGCCCGAGCCGGTGGGGCCGACGAGCAGGATGTTGGACTTCGAGAGCTCGACGTCGTCGGACTTCTTCGAGCCGTCGATGCGCTTGTAGTGGTTGTGGACGGCGACCGCGAGGATCTTCTTCGCGGTCTCCTGGCCGATGATGTAGTCGTCCAGGACCTTCTTGATGTCCTTCGGATTGGGGATTTTCCCCGTCGGAGACAGCATCTCCTCTTTTTCGACTTCCTCGGCGATGATGTCGTTGCAGAGCTGAATGCACTCGTCGCAAATGTAGACGTTCGGCCCAGCGATCAGCTTTTTGACCTCGCGCTGCCCTTTTCCACAGAAGCTGCAGTGCAGTCCTGAGTCTTTGCCTGCCATGCCTTGCGTCTCCTCTGCCGTAAGCTCACTGGGGGATTGACGGTCGCCGAGCACCAAAACCAGACGCGCATGACGCGCGGAGTCACTCTTCTTTTTTCACTTTGCGCGCCGGAAGCGCGATCTCGTCGACGATACCATAGTCCTTGGCCTGCTCCGCGGACATAAAAAGGTCGCGGTCGATATCATTAGATATCTTCTCGATCTTCTGGCCGGTATGGCTGGAGAGGATCTCGACCATCCGACGCTTCGTGTAGATGATGTCCTGGACATGAATCTCGATGTCGGTCGCCTGACCCGTCGCGCCGCCGAGCGGCTGGTGGATCATGATCCGCGAATTCGGCAGAGCGTAGCGCTTGCCCTTGGCGCCGGCCGCGAGCAGCCAAGCCCCCATGGACGCGCACATGCCGATGCAGTACGTCCGCACGTCGGCGCGAATGAGTTGCATGGTGTCGTAGATCGCCATGCCGGCCGTGACCGAGCCGCCGGGCGAGTTGATGTAGAAATGGATGTCTTTATCGGGGTCCACGCTTTCGAGGTAGAGAAGCTGCGCCACCACGATGTTGGCGACCTCGTCGTAGACAGGGGTCCCGAGCATGATGATACGGTCTTTGAGAAGGCGGCTGTAGATGTCGTAGGAGCGTTCACCGCGGTTGGTCTGGTCGACGACGATAGGGACTAAGGGCATACGGAGCATCCTTTCCAGTTTCTGCCTGACTTCTGCCGGTCCTTGGAGCTTTCTCTTAAACCTATAGAATTTCTTACATTAATTTGCCATGTGCGCCAAGTCCGCCAGCCCCCCTAGCCAAGCCTGCGTCCTTCATGGACCCTGATCGGGCGCCGCCGGTGAACCTTTAGCGGCATAGGTGCGCACCATCCCGGCAGAAATGGTAAAATCCCCCGCGCCGGCGGCGGCCGAAGCGGGGGACTTTGCTGGGGAAAGTCCGGACTTTAGATTTGGGCCGGCACGTCCGTAACCTGCGCGTTTTCGATGAGGAAGTTCATGGCCTTCTCGAAAATGAGGTTCTCGCGGACGCGGGCATCGAGGTTCTGGCGGAGCCGGGCGAGCTGCTTCGGGTCCTGGATGCCGGACGAGGCGAGGACGCCCTCGACTCGCTGCTTGACCTCGTCGTCGGTAATGGCCAGCTTTTCCTTCTGGTTGACGTGCCAGAGGACGAGCGTGTTCTGGGTGCGGCGCTTCGCCTGCGTCAGGAACTCGTCGCGGAGGCCCTTGTCGCGGAGGGCCTTGGTGCGCTCCTCCTCCGAGCGGTGCGGCATCTCCTGGATCATGCTGTCGATGACCTGGTCGACCATCGCCGGCGGGACCTCGAACGGGTGCTTCTCGAGGATCTTGTCGAGCAGGGCGCCCTCGAGCTTCTGCCGGGACATGTCGGTCGCGCGCTGGACGAGGTGTTCGCGGACGTTGTTCTGGAGCTGCTCCAAGCCCTCCATGTCGAGGTCCTTGGCGAACTCGTCGTCGAGCGCCGGGAGGTCCAGGATCTTGAGGTCCTTGAGGGAGATCGTGAAATCAAGGGTCTTGCCGGCGATCTCGGCGTCGCCGTAGTTCGCGGGGACCATGACCCGGGCTTCCTTCGTCTCGCCGATCTTCATGCCGAGGATTTCGGCTTCGAGGCCTTCGAAGATCTCGTTTTCGCCGAGCGCGACGGTCATTTGCTCGACGGTGAGGCGCGGCATGACCAGGCCGTCCAGCTTGGCCGTGTGGGTGATCGCGGCGACCTGACCCTTGGCGGCGGGCTGTCCGTCCTCGACGGGGCGCGTGCGCGCCTGGCGGCGGCGGAGCATGTAGAGCTCGCGCTCGACGGTTTCGTCCTTGACCGTGTACTTGTCGGCCTCGACGGGGATGCCCTTGTAGTCGTCGAACTCGATGGTCGGCATGATGTCGACCACGGCGCTGAACGCGAAGTTCTTGCCGTTGATCGGGGCCTCGCGGGTCTCGACGACCGGCGACGCGATCGGGCGGATCGTCTGCTCGTTGAGGGCGGCGAAGAGGTGCGTGTTGATCAGCGTCTCGGCGACGTCCGACGAGACGGTCGCGCCGTACAGCTTGCGGATGACGTTGACGGGCGCCTTGCCCGGCCGAAAGCCCTGGATTTTCGCCTTCTTTTGCAGGCTGCGATAGGCCTTGTCAAAAGCTTGATCGACCTCTTCGGGCGAGACTTCGACGTTGACGCGGTACTGGACGGGGTTCAGTTGTTCGACGGTCGATTTCATGAGGCCTTCGGTCCTTATTGAATAAGAAGCGCGAGGCTACCAAAAAAGGCCCCCTGGCGTCAAACTGAAATGTTCTGCTAAGATGGCGCTTTGATCAGGGAATTCCCTTCGATGGAGGCTTGAGGTTGCCATGTCCCGGCTGAAGCGCCAGATCATCACGCTCGCCCTGAGTCTGGGCGCCGTGCTCGCAGCGAAGGTCTATCTCAACCGCAAACTGGCCCTGATGGGCGGGGCGCCGTCGGAAGACGCGCAGGAGGCGGCGGCGCCGGACGAGCGCGAGGCCCCGGCGTCGATCACGGTCGAGTCGGGCGCCGCGCCGAAGGCCGAGCCGGCGCACCCGTCGACGACGACGGGACCTTTGGCGACGCGGCCCTGAGGCCGGGGCTCAGACGAGTCCGGACTTGAAGAAGGCGGCGAGGACCTCGTGGTGCCGGAGTACCGCCCCGCAGTCCTTCTTGGTCGTGCGCAGGCCGGGCCCGCCCGAGGTCTTGACGAGGCGGACCTCCTCGCCGGCGGTTTTGAAGGTGTTGATCGACACCTGCCAGTTCTGGGTCTGCCACCCCGCCCGCTTTCCCTGCGCCGTGAGGTCGGCGAGCGAGGCCGTCACCGTATCGTAGGGCGAGGTCTGGACGAGGGCCTCGAGGGCGCGCAGGATCTGCAGCGCCTCCTCCTTGAGGTAAGGCTGCTTCGGGTTGGCCTTGACGAAGGCCGGGATGAACGCCGCGAGCTGGCCGAGCACCGCGCGGTTCGGCATGGCGAACACGACGTTTTTGTATTGGTCCTGGCGGGTCGTCAGGAGCTTTTCCTTCACGAGCGTCTCGAAGAGCACGCGGAGCTTCTCCGGATCCTCGTTGAAGACGCTGAGCAGCGTGGTTTCCAGCCCCGCCTTCGCGAGCACGAAGTCCTTGCCGTCCTTCTCGCCGTCCTTGTGCCAGATGAGCATCATGACGTTGAGGATCCGGATCACGTTCTGAAACGGGATCGCCTTCGCGGAGACGCCGGTCTCGAGCTTCTGCAGGCGCTCGTTCGTCTGGCGCAGGCGGTTCGACAGCGAGGACATCAGCCCGACGAACCACTTCGGGATCTGCTTCATCAGCTTCTGGAACTCGTCCTGCGAGATCAGGGTGACCTCGACCTCTTTGACGGCTTTGACCGAGGCCGAGCGCGGCGCGCCGTCGAAGAGGGCCATCTCGCCGATCATGCCGCCGGCGCCGACCGTGGCGAGCGACACCTCCTTGCCGCCCTGCTCGAGAAAAACGCGCAGCTCGCCCCGACGGATGAGGTACATCCCGTCCGATTTGTCGCCGGCCTTAAAGAGCACCTGGCCGTCTTTCAAGACTTTGTTCGAGCCCGCCACGCAATGACTCCGGTGCGTTCCGCCGTTCGTATCGGCGGAGCGCCCGGGAGCTAAAACTCGGGAGGGCCCGGGGGCGGCCGACCCTTGGCGTCAAGCCCCCGCTTCGTCGAAGCTTTCGAGCAGTTCTTTGAACGTGGCCAAAAACCGCGCGCCGCCCTCGCCGTCGACGACCCGGTGGTCGAAGGTGAGGCCGACCTGGACGAGCGGGCGGATGCCGATCAGATCGTCGATCACGACCGGGCGCTTCACGATGGCGCCGATGCTCAGAATCGCGACCTGCGGCTGGTTGATGATCGGGGCCGAAACGATGCTCCCGAACATGCCCGGGTTGGTGATCGAGAAGGTCCCGCCCTGGACGTCGCCGGGCGTGAGCTTTTTGGTGCGCGCCCGGGTCGCCAGGTCGTTGATGCGGCGCGCGATGCCGAGCAGGTTCAATTCGCCGGCGTTTTTGATCACCGGGACGATCAGCCCGGTCTCGATCGCCACGGCGACGCCGAGGTTGATCGTGTCCTTCCAAAGGATGTCGTTGCCGTCCACCGAGACGTTGACGACCGGATGCTTCTTGATCGACTGGATCGCCGCATGGACGAAAAAGGCCGTGTAATTGAGGCCGAAACCTTCCGCCGCCTGAAACGCGCCCTTGTGCTTTTCTCGGTACTTCGTGACCCGGTGCATGTCGATCTCGAACACCGTCGTCACGTGCGCCGAGGTCCGCACGGAGCGGACCATGTGCTCGGCGATGAGCGCGCGCATCTTCGTCATCGGCTCGCGCCGCACGGGAACGCCGTCGAGGAGCTCGCGGGCGCCGTCGCGGCGGGTCTCGAGGCGGCCGGTTTCCAGGTGGCCCGGAACGGCCGGGCGCGCCGGGCCGCGGGACGGCGCGTCCGGCACGCCCGCGCCGCCGCTGAACGCCTCGAGGTCGCGCTTGGTGATGCGGCCGCCGAGGCCGGTCCCGGTGACGCGGCTCAGGTCGACGTCGTGGTCCTTCGCCATCTTGCGGACGAGGGGCGACGAGCGCGAGGGGCGCCCGGCATCGGCCATGCCGTCCCCGCCGGCGTCCGGCGCTTTGCCGCCGCCGGCGGTCGCCGCCGGCCGGGCCGCGTCGCCTTGCCCGCCGTTCGCGGGCGACGGGGCCCCGCGGCCCCCCCCTTGGCTCGCCTCCATGGCGGGCGCGGCAACGCCCCCGTTCGCGGCCCTTTGCGGCGCGGCCGCCCCGGCGCCCGTGGCGCTGGCGGCGATCTCGGCGATCACCGAGTTGACGGCGACGGTCGCGCCGCCGTCGGCGAAGGTCCGGGTCAGGAATCCGGACGCCGGTGCCGGGATCTCGGTGTCGACCTTGTCGGTCGATACCTCGAGCAGAGGCTCGTCCTTCTTGACCGAGTCCCCGACCTTCTTGAGCCACTTGACCAGCGTGGCCTCGGTGATGCCTTCGCCCATGAGGGGCATGATGACTTCCGTCGCCTCGGTACTCATAGCGTCAAACGCCTTTCACATGTGGATGGCGCCGCCGAGGGCGGCATGGGCGGCTTCCATGATCGTCTCCGACATCGTCGGATGCGGGTGGATGGTCAGCGCGATCTCGTCGACGGTGGTCTCGAGGATTTTGCCGAGGCAGAACTCGGCGATCAGCTCGGTCGCCTTGGCGCCGACGATGTGGACGCCGAGGAGCTCCCGGTATTTGGGCTCGAACAGGATCTTGATGAAGCCCTCGGTAGCGTCCTCGATCTTGGCCTTCGCGAGGGGCGCGAAGGGAAACTGCGCCGCCTTGTACTCGACGCCGGCCTTTTTGAGGGCCTCCTCCGAGCGGCCGATGCTCGCGACCTCGGGGTAAGTGTATATCGCGTTGGGGTTCGCCATGTAGTCGATCACCACCGGGTGGTGCCCGCCCATGATCTCGACGGCGTGCATCGCCTCGGCCGAGGCCGTGTGCGCGAGCATCGGCGTCGGGATGACGTCGCCGATCGCGTAGATGCCGTCGGCCGCCGTCTGGTAGTGGGCGTCGACCTTGATGAAGCCCCGGTCCGTGACGATGCCGACCTTGTCCAGGCCGATGTCCTCGGTCATGGGCGCCCGGCCGACGGAGATGAGGACCTTCTCGAATTTCCGCGCCGGCTGGCCTTCGGTCGTGACGAGCGCGTGGTCGCCCTTGTCCTCGACCGCGGTCAGCTTGGCATTGGTCTCGATGACCACGCCCTGCTTTTTCATGAGGCGGACGACCTCCTTCACGCAGTCGGCGTCCTCGGTCGGCAGGATCTGGGGCGCCATCTCGATGATGGTGACGGCGCAGCCGAACCGCGCGTAGAGCGAGGCGAACTCGGTGCCGACGACGCCGCCGCCGACGACGCAGAGGCTCTGCGGGACCTTTTCGAGCGACAGGATCTGGTCGGAGTTGATGATGGTCTTGCCGTTGGCCTTGGCGAAGGGGAGCTCGCGGATGCGCGAGCCCGTCGCGATCAGCACGTTCCTCGTCTCGAGCGCCGTCGCCTTGCCGTCCTTGGCGGTGACGCTGACCTTGCCCTTGGCGGTGATGCGGCCGAAGCCCTCGAAGGTGTCGATCTTGTTCTTCTTCATCAGGAACCGGAGGCCCTTGCGCTGGGCGTCCACGATTCCTTGTTTACGGGCCATGATCCGGGCCCAGTCGAACTGGGGCGTGCCGATCTTGAACCCGTGCTCCTCGGCGTGCTGGAGCTTGACCCAGGTCTTGGCCGACTCGAGGAGCGCCTTGGTCGGGATGCACCCCCAGTTGAGGCAGGTGCCACCCAGGTGGATCTCTTTCTCGACGAGGGCGGTCTTGAGGCCGAGCTGGGCGGCCCGGATGGCGCCCACCTCGCCGCCGGGGCCGGAGCCGATGACGATGACGTCGTATTGCGCTGGAGCGGTCACTGCGGTCTCTCCTTGGGACGAACGGGCGCGAAGACCGCGATCTTAGCCAAAAATTTCGCCCTCCGGTAGGGCGAATTAGTGCCCCGGGGGGCCGGGAACGGGGCGAATTTAAACGCGAATTGAGCTAGTATTAAGGCTGGGGAAGCCTTTCTGCCGATAAGTGGCGCGGTGGGCCTGCCTTTGAGGCACCCGCCGGACACCGGAGGATGCATGGGCAACGTCATCAAGTTCCCGGCCCGCGAAGTGGAGCTGACCGGCCGCGACCGGGAAGCGAAGCGCCTCATGGCCATCGCCGACGAGATCGACGCGATCATTCTGCGGCACCTCAACGAGGGCACGGTCGACCCGCGGGAGCTGGCCGGACTGCTGTCGCATCGCCTGGGCACGCTGATGCGTCACCTCGAGGGCAAAGAGCTGCTCTGGGACGTCTGCCAGAAGGTCCTGAAGACCCAGGCCGCGATCGACGAGTAGCGTTCGGGCGCCGAACGGGGCCGCCGGCTCACTCCATGTGGGCAAAAACCGCGTCCCGAAGCGCGTCGATGCCTTTCCCCTTGGTCGCCGACACGAGGACGACCTTGGCGCTCGACGCCCGCGCCGCCTTGAGGTGCACGCCGATCTGATTGCGGGCCGCCGCCAGCTCCGCCTGGCTCGCCTTGTCGATCTTGGTGAGGACGACCGTGACCGGACCGAGGCGCACGACGTAGCGCAGCAGGTCCATGTCCTCCTGATCCATGTCGGGCACCCGCCGCGAATCGAGCAGGAAGAGGAACTCCTTCACGGTCGGGCGCTGGGTGTAGGCCTCCAGGAGCTCCTGCCAATGGGTCCGGAGGTCGCGGCCGATGGCGCTGAAGCCGTAGCCGGGTAGGTCGGCCAGGAAGATCATCTTCTGGCCCGTCTCGACCTTGAAGAAGTTGACCATCTGGGTCCGACCTGGCGTCTTGCTCTCCCGCGCCAATTTGACGCGACCAAGCAACGCATTGAGAAGGCTGGACTTTCCGCAGTTCGACCGGCCTATGAACGCCACCTCGGGCCCGCCGCCGAGGTCCGGAAGCTGTTCCGCCTTCGCGGCGCTGGTGATATATGAGGACTGCATCCAAGAGCTCCTGAAAATCTAGGCCCGGAGCACAGGAAGGGGCAGGGGACCGACATGGGACGCATACATGTACTCGATGACTCGGTCATAAACAAGATCGCGGCGGGGGAGGTCGTCGAACGGCCGGCCAGCGTCGTCAAGGAGCTGGTCGAGAACGCCCTCGACGCCGGGGCGACCCGGATCGACGTCGTGCTTGAGCTCGGCGGCACCACGAGCCTCGTCGTCGCCGACGACGGCGCCGGGATGGGCCCCGAGGATGCGGTGCTGGCCGTCGTGCGCCACGCCACCAGCAAGATCCGCTACGCCGACGACCTCTTCAACATCAGCTCGATGGGTTTCCGCGGCGAGGCCCTGGCCTCGATCGCCTCCGTCAGCCGCTTCACCCTCTCGACCCGCCTGCAGGGCTCCGAGTCGGGCACCCGCCTCGTCGTCCACGGCAGCGAGCTCCAGCCGCCCCAGCCCTGGAGCGGCCCGGCGGGCACGACCATCGCCGTCGAGAGCCTTTTCTACAACCTCCCGGTTCGCGCCAAGTTTCTCAAGGCGCCGGCCACCGAATATGGCCACTGCCTCGAGCTCATCCAGGCGTTCGCTTTGGCGAATCCGGGTGTCGCCTTCTCCGTCACCCACAACGGCCGCGAGCAGTTCCGCGTCCCCGCCGTCGCCGTCGCCGAGGGCGAGGCCGCCTTCCGTACCCGTGCCGCCGCCGTCCTCGGTAAGGAGACGGCGGAGGCGCTCCAGTACGTCGAGGCCCAGTCGCGCTTCGGCGACGTCCGCGCGCTCGTCTCGCCGCCCGGCTGCGAGAAGGTCACGAGCAAGCACCTCGTCACGTTCGTCAACGGCCGCTGGGTCAAGGACAAGACCGTCCGCTACGGCATTCTGCGCGGCTACCACAGCCACCTCCTCAAGGGGCGTTTCCCCGTGGCGATCGTTCATCTGA
>JAYVWD010000245.1:0-3692 GCA_043786345.1 Pseudomonadota bacterium | reverse complement strand
TCGAACCCTTAAGCTTTGACCTCGATCCAGGTGTGCATCCCGCCCATATCCATCATCGCCATGTGATCGTGGTGGTCCATCTGGCCAGGTAGCGGCGTCCGGTGCATGTCGTTCATCGTATGGTGCGAGAAGTGGCAGTGCACCAGCCATTTGCCGAGACGCTGGGTCACGAAGTCGAACGCGCGCACCTCGGCCGAGCTGACGTTGGTCACGTTCATCCGCATGTGTTGGACCGGGTCGAGGTAGCCCGCGCCCATTTCGACCACCCGAAAGGTGTGGCCGTGGAGGTGGATCGGGTGCACGAGCATGCTCAGGTTCGTGACCCGGATCCTGACCTTCTCGCCGAGCCCGGCCGACATCGGCGGGATCTGCGGGCCCGGCTGCCCGTTCATCGTGAAGTAGTTGAACTCCGACATCTCGAGCGTGTCGGGGATCGGGCTAGCGGGGTTGATCTTCCACGTGTGCAGGAAGAAGAGGTAGTCCTTGTCGACGTAGTACCAATCCGGCGGATCCTTCGGATGGACGATGAAGAAGCCCATCAGCCCGAGGCCGACCTGCTTCGCGGTCATGACGTGCGAGTGATAAAAATAGGTTCCGTGCTGATCGACGGTGAATTCATAGGTATACGTTTGACCCGGGTCGATCACGGGTTGGGAGAGCTCCGGCACGCCGTCCTGGTCGAGGGGGATATGCAAGCCGTGCCAATGGATCGTCGTGGCCTCGGGGAGGGCGTTGGTCACCACGATGCGCACGCGGTCGCCCTCGACGATCTCGATCGTCGGTCCCGGCGAGGAGCCGTTATAGCCCCACACATGGATCGGACGCCTCGACATCCCCATGCCGTCGCTCATGTCGGGCCATTGCAGGATTACGGGCTCGGCGCGCATCTGAAAGACTTTGACGCCGTTGTCCATAGTGTAAGGCAAGGTCGGGATGCCGGGCGTCTCGACCGGGGTGATGCCCTCGGATAGCGGCCGCTTCCGGAGCGGGGGGACATAGCCGCCGCTTTCGCGCGCGCTGGCGTCCCGCGTCGTCGCCCCGAGGAGCGACAGCGAGGCGGCCGAGGTGAGGCCGCCGCCGAGGAAGCCGCGTCGGGTGAATCTAAAAGCCATGATAGTCCCCCAAGGTTTTCTTCAATGCTGCGAATAGGGATAGAGGCCATGGTCGGTCTCCATGATCACGTCCCAAATGGGCGCGCCGGGCCAAAAGAGGTTGGCCACGCCGCCGTCGCCGATTTTACCCGTGACGACACGGCCCTCTCCCGACATCCAGGCGAGCGCCCCGGAATATATATCGTAAGCCCCGACGGGGATCGAGCGCCGCGGAATCGCGCCGTTCAGCAGCTCATAGTCGCCTTGGAAGGCCAAGGTGCTGACCCCTGCGTGCGGCTGCTGGGTCGGGACCGTCAGGCCGAAGGTCCAGGCATCGTCACCCTCGCCGCCCAGTCCATGCGGCCCGACGTAGCGTCCCGTCACCGACGGCACGAACTTTGCGGGGCCGGAGAGCGGGGGCAGCTGCTCCCCTTTGATCAACTCGAAGGCGCCGACGCGGCCGAAAGCCTGCGAGTACCAGACGCCGCGGATATAGCCCATCCGCCAGTCCTTGACTTGAATATAGGCGTCGGAGTTGGGGCTCAGCAGCGTGAAGCCGTCGGTCAGGTAGAACGAGCGCGGCTCGAACTGCTGGACCCAGAAATCGCCGGAAATCGTGTCGCCGAAGTGCAAGGCGGCGGCGCCGTTGACGTAGACCAGGTTCTCGTTGTGCGGGTTGTTCGTCGACGAGAAGGCCATCGCCTCGAGGCGGAGCACTTGATAGTGGTCGCTCGACTCATTATGGAGATAGCCGAGGTACTCGCCGCCGAGCGCCGCGATCAAGTCCGAATTCGACGGCGGATCCGGGAGCGGGAGCTTCGCCATCTGGGCCGCCGTCGGGCGCAAGGAATAGCGGGCATCGTAATAGGTCGGCGGCGGCACGGGCGTCGGCTCGCGCGTCAGGGCGCACTGCAGGGTGTCCATGCCGTAATGAACGGTACACGTGGCCCCCGTTCCGGTGACCTGGCACGCATCCGTGGTGCCCGCGTCGAGGAGCAGCCGGTTTTGGAAGACGTCGAAGGTACCGCTCGTATAATTGCGCATCGCGCAAAACAAGGGCGCCGGACACGAGGCGTCGTCGTCGTGCAGGCCGAGGCGCCCGACGATCGTGTAATCGGCCAGTCCGAGGTGGTTGGCGCCGGCGCCCTTTAGGCCGCGCGCCGTCTCGACCTGCAGGATGGCCCGGCTTCCCGAGCACGTGCCGGTGTACTGGCCGGAGACGAGCGGCTTATATTGATCTCCCGGCAACGCGCCGCTGACCGCTTCCGGGTCGTCGCTGACCTCCACGAGGTGGATCGTCCCGAGCTTCGCCGAAGAGCGCACCAAAATCTGCCCGTCAAAGATCGTTTGATCGGCCCCCGAGGCCTTGACCGTGATGACGACGTCGTTCTCGGGCGAGTCGAGGGTGAGGATCCCGTTCTCGAAGTCATAGCGGACGTCTTCGTAGACCGCCGTCTCGTACTCGGAGCTTTGCGGTCCGCCCAAGCCGATGCGCACGTTCGCGGCGAGCTTCGGAAACGCCGTGACGTCGTCCGACTGCACCGGGAAGAGGTCCATTGTGACGGCGAGCTTATGATCGACGCCATTCGCCGTGATGAAGCCGAGGTAGCGGGTATAGTGGATGTTGGCGGCGGAGGCGGCCGTGGCCGTGAGGACTGTCGCCAGCAGCACCGTGATCAATCGGATCATCATATGAAAAGTCCCAACTCAAGGCGGTCTTTGGGCCCAAATCCCCGGCGGACTCAGAGGTCGTGGCACTCGAGGTCGCCGTCTTCGTGGTGGTGACAAAAATAATTGAACTCCATCGGCATGCCGTCGTGGTCGACGTAGACCTTGACCTTCAGCTGGTCGGTCGCCTTCCAGATCTTATAGCCGACGAAATGCTCCACGTGATCGGGATTTTCCGTCGAGAACAGGTCGGTGGCGAGCTTCGCGGCCCCGTTGACTTCGGCGATCGTAAAGGTGACGGCCGCTTGAGCCGTCGACGAAGTCAAGACCGACGCCACCGCCAATGCTGAGAGACCAAGCAGGAGACCCTTCATCACGTCCTCCAAAGAAATAGACGGACCTATTTGCCCGCTATGTATCTCAAATTGGGCGTGGTTGTGACATGTTCCCGGCGTTTGGTGCAAAGATCGCGTTTTTATAGAGGAAAGTGTCCGTGCCGAATGGACATGAGCAAAGGCCATCCGGGCATTTTGGCGCACCCGATGCGGGGCAGTGGACGACCGAAACAGCCGAGCCACCATTCTGCGATGACACGCGGTCCCCGCTGCGGGCGCCGGAACGAAGACTCGCTGCCTCCGACCCGCGGATCGAGCCCGTTGACCGCTCAGGCACCGGTCACAAACCTTAGGCCCGCGGAATGTAAAGCTACCGGGTGGAGGCGACGTTTTCGATGCAAGGGCCCTGGGCGGTGAAGCTAATCCTGCCCAGCGGCAACGAGAAGGTCTTCGCTTTCAAGGTCAATCCGGCCGCGAAGTGATATCCCCGTGATCAAGGGCCGCCCGGGCCAGCGTCGTCGTCGTCATCGCCGGGCTCGGTAGGATCTTTGCAATAGTCGGGCTTCGGATCCACCGGTCCGAGGCTCTTGATCCATTG
>JAYVWD010000244.1:0-5490 GCA_043786345.1 Pseudomonadota bacterium | reverse complement strand
GCTTCGCCAGCAGCATCGGCTGGAGCGCCGCCGGCAGGTCGCCGTCGTCGTCCTCGTCGAAATCTGACGCCTGCCCGACCACGTCGGGCAGCGGCTCGATGACCTGCTCCTTGAGCTCCTTGAGCTCAGCACGCAAGGACTCGATCGTGATCGGGAAGCTCTTCAGCGGCCGCGGGTCGGAGTCGAGGCGCGGGGTGATCTCGCTCAGGTGCTTGAGGCGCTGCGACGGCGTCCCGAACTCGAGGAGCAGGAAGTAGAGCGGCATCCAGGCGCGATTGTCTTCCGCGTCGGCGTTGTACGCTTCGAGGTAGACGCCGAGCGCCTTCCGGCGCTTGGAGTCGGTGTCGAACAACATCCCGCCGTAGAGCACGAGGAGCTCCTGGCGGATCTTCGGCCCGAGCCGGCGCTCGATGCCGTTCGCCAGCGCCGCCTGGAAGCAGTTCAACATCAGGGAGGTTCGCCCGTCCCGCTCGAGGAGCTGGCGGGTTTCGGCGATGTAGGCCTTGGCCTTCGTCTTGTTCTGCGAGCAGGCGAGGCCCTTCCACCACATTTCGACGGCGCGGTCGTCGGTCTTCGTCGCGATCGCGGCGCGAAAGGCCATCTTGTGCAGCTCGGTCGTCGCGATCTCGTTGTCGAGGAGCACCGCGATCAGCTGCCCGGCCAGGAGGTCGTTGCCCGCGGTGAACGCCTGGTCGATGTGCGGCTCCAAGGTGCGCTGCATCAGGGCCGGCTCCTCGCCGACCTCGAGGAGGCGCTTCACCGCGAGCTTCATCGACGGCAGATCCGTCGTGCCCATCGGGTCGAGCAGGAAGTCGAGCAGGGCCCGCTTCTCGTGCGGCAGGTCGCCGGCGTCCCGCGCGATCTGCGCGAGCTTGAGCTTGACGCGCCAGGGCTGCGTCGACAGGCGCTGGACCAGGCCGTAGGTCAGGCGGGCGCGGTTGAGATCCTTGAGGCGCTTCCAGTAGACCTGCCCGAGCTGCTCGAGGAGGCCGTGCTTGCGCGCGCGCTCGTCCTCGAAATCGGCCTGTTTGTGCAGGGCGCGCGCCAGGATGATGTAACTCCCGGAAGTCTCGACCAAAGAAGCGAGCTGCTTCAAGTCGTCCTCGGAGCAGGGGACGAGCGCGCAGAGGCGCCCGAGCATGCGCTCGGTGTTGCCGTCCTCGCCGCCGCGGTTGGCGTAGATCGCCGCCGCCGTGCGCGCATGCTGCGCCGCGATCTCGGGCTGCGTCGCCTTGAACGACATCAGCTGGTGATAGAGCGCGAGGTCCTTGTCGCCGCCGCCGAGGAGCCGGGTGACGGTCTTTTCGTCGAGCGGCGGCAGATATCCGGCGGCCAGGAGGCGGGCCACGTAGAGGTGAAGGCGCTGGACGTCCGGCCCCTTTTTCAGGACCTCGACGGCGTCCTGGAGCACAGCTATGGTGTCCTCGCCCGAGCCCAGAAGGAGGCGGAAGAGCCGGTCGAGGATCGCGAAGCGGCCGCCGTCGGCGCAGGCCGTGAGGAAATCGATGCCGGCGCGCAGCCAGTGGTTTCGTTGGTAGGTCGAGACCGTCTTGTCGTCCACGAGCAGCGACAGGACGCGGTCGATGCCGTCGATGTCGTCGCCGGCCTGGTAAAAGGCGAGGCGCGCCATCACCACGCGGCTGTCCGTCGGGTCCAGGTCGTGCGCCGTCACGGCGAGCAGGTCGCGCTTGGCGTCGGACAGGCCGTCGGGGAGCGCCAGGAACTCGAGGATCAGGCGGCGGCGCTCGGGCGTGTCGACGCGCTCGATCCGCTGCTCGTAGCAGCGGACGAGGAGCGGAAAGTCCTTCGCCTCCATGAGGCGCTCGACGAGGAACGCGAAGCTCAGGGGGTCGATCCAGCCGTCGCCTTGGGCGTCGAGCAGGTGGCTCACCGCCGCCTTGACGTCTTTGATGCGCTCGCGGCAGATCTCGGCCAGCCGGCAGTTGAACCGGGCGCGGCGCTCGCCGGCCGTGATCTGCGGGATCTTTTCGCGCAGCTTCAGGTAGAGGTCGCGCCAGTCGATCTCGACGTCGCGCCAGGCGAGGACGCGCTCGATCTCCTCGGGCTCCATCGCGTTCGAGGCGAGCAGCCGCTGGTAGAGCTCGTAGGCAAGCTTCGGCGTCCCGAGCATCCCGCGGTAAAGCGACACCAGCTCGTCGAAGACGCGGCGCAGCGACTCGCCGTCGCCGGCCCCTTCGTAGGCGTCGAACTGCTGCTCGAGCAGGCGGACGAGCCCCTGGACGTTGCTGTTTTGGCGGTAGATCGACTCGAGCTCGCGCCGCGCGTCGACGTTCGCCGGGTCGTGCAGGGCGGCCTGCTCGAAGCGCATCTCGGCCAGGTCCATGCGGCCGAGCTTCTTGTACCAGATGAGGCCGATCATGCCTTCGAGCCGCGAGCGCGCCTTGGGCCCGAGCGCCAGGCTCGGGTCGCGCAGCAGGCCGTCGAGGAGCTGGATCGCCTCCTCCTGCCGGCTCTGCTCGACCAGCAGCTCCGCGGCGAGCAGCGCCGAGCGGTAGTGCGCCCGGTCGAGCTTGAGCGACTTGAGCGCCAGGTCGATCGCCTCGTCCTGGCCCGTCTTGTAGTTGCACCGCAGCTCGGCGAGCCGGTAGAAGATCTTCGCGAGTTCGGCGCGGCGGCGCTCGACCTTGGACAGGCGCATCAGGTACGAGATCTCGGTCTCGGGGCGGCCGCCGACCTTGGAGAGGCCGATCAGCTTGCGCAGGATCCGCGGCAGGTCGCCGCGCTTCTGGATGATGCGGTTGTAGCATTCCTCCGCCTTCCGGCGGTCTTCCGCGACCCAGGCGTCGCCGAGCAGCTCGGGGAGGACCAGGTCGAAGCAGGTCAGCGCGTCGGCGCCGCGGATGCCGCCCATCAGCTCGGCGCCCAGGCGCGAAAGCAGGGCGAGCACGGTGGCGGAGTCGCCCTCCTCGAGCGCCCGGTTGATGCCGAAGGACAGGAACAGCTTGTTGTTCGGCTCGGTCTTGAGCGCCCGGACCAGGACGTCCGGCCCCGCCTCGACCCGGCTGGCGATGCCGACCAGGCTCAGGCGGCGGAGGAGGTCCAGGCCGTTCGGCTCCTGGACGAGGCGCTGGCGCACGTCGTCGCGCGCCTGGCCGAGCTTGCCGGCCTGGATCAGGTGGTCGATGGCCCGGCAACGCTCGCCGCGCTCGCGCGACTCCAGCACCTCGAGCGGCACGAAGGAGGTCTCGGCGCTCACGGCGCGGCGGTCGCCGTCCCCGACGGGCGCGCACAGCTCCCAGCCGGACTCGTCGCCGAGCATGGCCGAGTTGACGGGGGACCGCGGCACGGCGAGGGCGGTGCGCAGCTGCGCGAGCCCGGCCTTTTCCTTGTCGATGTCTTTACCGAGGGCCTCGCCGAGGACGACGAGCGCCGGATCGGACAGGGGGAAGGACATCTCGTAGATCGACCGGGAGCGCAAGGGCGCGCCGATATGTTCCGCCAAAGCTTTGAGGCCCAAGGCGTCGGCGACGAGGCGCAGGGGCACGGAGGGGAAGTTGCCGGGGACGTAGCCGAAGCCGAAGTAGTCGGCGGCGATGATCTCGGCCTGGGCGCCGATCGTGGCGAAGCGGAAGCTGAAGCCCGCGACGCCGTGCGGCAGCAGTTCGCCGGCCGCGCTGGCCGTGGGCGCCGCGCCTTCCGGGGCCTTTTCGCGGGAACCGGGGCGGGTGAACTCGAAGAGGCACCAGATCACGCCGCCGTCGCCGGCCACGAACTCGGCGTTGGTGCGCGGGCCGAAGTACTTTTTGGTGACCTGCGCGAGGTTGCTCAGGAGCTGCTCGCGGTTCAGGGTGAGCGCCAGCTTGTGAAGCTGCAGCGTGCCCTTTTTCTCCGCCACCTCGAAGCCTTCCAGCTTCCACGGGAGGCGGGTGCGTGGCTTCTGGTGAGCGCGCGGGGGCGGCGGCGGCAAGGTGGGCCCTTGCGCCTTGGATTCCCAGCGCCATAAATTGATCGACGGCCGCGACTCGAGCACGAGCCCGAGGCGGGTCAGGATTCCGTCGAACGGCATGTCCTCCAGTTTGGCCAAAGGCCTTCCTCCCCGCCGATGTGATCGGCGGAACGGGACAAAACCTTGAAGATTCACGGGCCTCCTGGTTCGGGGTACAATGGTGGGAGACCTGGACTCAAACCGGTGGGATGAGGGCGGCTTCGGACGGCTTTTGCTGAAACGGCCTCAACGGGAGACGAACGTGAGCCTCGAACATATCCGCGCCAAGCTCGCCAGGCTCGACCAGCTCGGGACCCGGCTCGGGGACGACCGGGTCGAGCAGCTCGCGGCGGCGGCCGCGGCGACCCTGGCCGACGCCCCGGCCTTCCTGACCGCGACGGCGACCTTCAAGAGCTGCCTGATGCTCGACGCGGTCTACGCCCTCGCGCGGCACCGCCTCTGGGTCAACAATAATTTGTTTATCACCGCCCTGGTCGACTTCCTGTCGAGCGAATACCGGCTGGCGGAGTCGACCGTGCGAGAACTGCTGAGCGCGCTGGCGCCCGCCGCCGCCGCGCTGGCGCACCGGGGCGCCACCGAGCCCGGCGTCGCCCTCGCCGACACCGACGACCGGGACTTCCTGCGCTACGTTTTCGTGGCGAGCGCGACGGCGGCCGACGAAGGCGCGCTGATCGCGGATCTGGGCCTCGGGACGCGCCTCCTCCGTCGGGTCCGCCAATCCGTCGAGACCGCCGCCGCGCCCGGCGCGACCTACCTGGCCCCGCTCGACGCCGACGTCGCGGCGGTGATGGCGGAGCTCGCGAAGGACACCCAGGACAGCCGCTGGGCCCTCGACGTGCAACGCCTGCGCTTCGAGGTCTGGGAGGCCGGCGTGCCCCTGCCGACGGCGGCGGAGGCGAATACGCTCTTCGACCTCTTGCTCACGGTGGGCCGCAAACGCCGGGTGAAAGAGGCGAAGGTCGAGCATGGCGACGAGCGCTCCGCCCTGCGCCGCGCCGGCATGATCTTCATGGTCGACGGCGCCCTCGAGCTCGCGCCGAAGGGCCAGGCGCTCACGGCCGCGGCATTCGCGGCGGGCGCCGAGGGCCAGAAAGAGCTTACCCTCGAGACCCTCGCGGCCCTCAACGCCCACTACCAGGAGCGCGTGATCGCGACGCATCCCGCGCTCGGGCCCAGGCGCCTGGTCGGCTTGGTCCGGGACCTCCGCCCGCTCGCCCCGCTCGGGCTGCGCGCGGCCATCGCGCGCGTCGCCCGGGACCCGTCGCCCGGCATCCGGGAGGAGCTCCTCTCGGCCCTCGCCGGCGCCGCCTTGCCGCCCTGGCTCGAGGCCGCGGCCGAGGCGGCCCTGCGCGACGCCGGGATTGCGCCGGGCCCGGCTCCGGTGGCAAGATCGCGGGGCGCTGGCGCCTGAGTTTCCCGACCCGTTCCCTCGCCAACGGCGCCCGCCGGAGGTGCTCCTTGCCGTTGGATTATTCGCAGGAACTGCGCGACCTGGGGCTCGACCCGCACGCGATCGAGGTCCA
>JAYVWD010000243.1:0-10943 GCA_043786345.1 Pseudomonadota bacterium | reverse complement strand
CCGCACCGGCCTCCGCACCGGCGCCCGACGCCATCGCCAACTACAAGGCGCACGAGCTCAAGAACGCGCTGATGCGCCAGGCCTCGGCCCTGCGCGCCTGCTACGAGGCGTTCCTCCAGGACGAGCCCGACGTCCCCGAAGGCAAGGTCACGATCGACTTCCAGATCGATCCCGACGGCAAAGTCTTGTCCCCCGGCATCGTCGAGAGCGAGCTCGAAGGGGCGGCGCTGGCCGACTGCCTCGTGGCGCGGGTGGCCAGCTTCGCGTTTCCGCCGCCACCCGACCGCCGCAAGACTTACGCCGCGCACACCTTCTTTTTCAAGAAGGACGCCGGGCTTTGATCACCGGTCCTCGAACCGCGGCCGGTCCGGATCGCCCGGGCCGGGCTCGGCCTGCTTCGTCGGGTTGAGCTGACCGCCCTGCAGCGTCTCGCGCACGTCGAAGTTCTTCACGCGGATGCGCTCCGCGCCGAAGACCGTGTCGAGCACGATGTCGCCGGTCAGGTGCACCCGCAGGTTGTAGCCGCCGGCCAGCGCCTCGAGATAAGCCGGGCTGTTGACGACGTGGAAGATCCGGCCGTCCGACTGACGGTAGAACTTCGGCTGGCACGGCGCTTCACGGTCCTGCTGGCCGCAGTACGCGATGCCGTCCGCCTCGAGCGGCTGGGTCGCGGGCGGCGGATTCGGGGCCACCGTCCGGTCCGTGTCGTCGATGATCATCGCCGCGACGGCGCTGCCGCCGCCGATCATCAGGGCACCCGCGGCGACCGCGAGCCCGCCGGCACCACCAAAAACCTTAAACGTTCCCATGAGAAGCCTCCGTTAAATGGGGGACGGAGAGTCGTCGAACCACCTCGATTTTAGGCCCGCGAGATGAGCCCATCATGAGGTCCCCCTCGGGCGGTGCGCGCGGCAAAAGGCCTCGTTCCACCAGCTTTTGGTCGCTGTCAAAACCTTGGCCGTGAAACCGGCGTTTCGGCGGGCGCAACCCCTCGTTTCGCCTCGCCACCCCCACGGCCCAGCCGGGGAACGCCGCTTGCAAACAGGTTCACGCAACCGACACCGAATCTGCATCCGAGTACGAGAAACCTCGTCTTAGAGGACTTCACATGACTTTGCGCTCCCCGAATCTCGTCGCGGCCGGCCTTCTCGGCCTCGCGCTCTCCGCATGCACCGGCGGCGGCTTTGCCGGCGGCGGCAAGAAGACGACCAAGCCCGTGGACCTGGCGCCGGCGAAGCAGCCGACCGCCGTGCAAGCGGCGCAAAAGCCGAACGGCCAGGTCGCCGACCAGACCGTCCCGCCGCAGACGGCCGGACAACAGGCCCAAGGCCGTCCCGGCGCCGACCAACAGAACGGCGTCTTCATCCCGGCCGAGATCGCGAAGCCATCCACCGACACGGCGAGCAGTGCGACGCCGCCCCCCGCCGGCCTCGAGCGCCCGCCGCAAGCGCAACCAGTTCAGCCCGCGAGCCCGATCCCCCCGTCGGCCGCCAAGCCCGACGACGCGGAATCGGTCGGCCAGCTCAGAGTCCCGACGACCTGCTACGTGAACATGGAGCAGGGCTACCACGGCACCGACGAAGACTACATCGTGCAGATCTCCGACGCCCAAGGCGTCGTCGCCGCCGGCAAGGCGACGATCGAAGCGGTCCGCAACGGCGAGCCCAACGACGGCCACGGCGCGTATCCCGGCGTCGTCCTCAACTACGACCTTTCCTACGTCCGGCCCGGCGCGACCAGCGGCGCCGGCGAGCTCAACGTCTGCTACAGCGACCCGAACGTCGCCCCTGAAAAAGGCAAATGCGTCCAGAAGACCGGCCAGTTCGGCGGCGGCGGCGACCGCCCCGCGGCGATCCAGGGCGAGCGCGCCTCGTGGACGATCTCGAAGGAAAGCGGCAAGGCGCAGATCGCCGTCGAAGGCGACTTCAACCTCTCGACGCACCACCCGGTGTGGGCCTACGCGGCCCCGGGCAAATGCTTCAAGGACTTCCAGTCGCCCCTGATGCTCGACCTCGACGGCAACGGCAGGTTCGACCTCGTCGACGTCTGGAACGACGCGACGCAGGTCCGCTTCGACCTGATGAACCAGGGCAAGAAGACGCGGACCGGCTGGGTCGCCCCGGGTGACGGCCTCCTCGCCCTCGACCTGGACGGCAGCGGCACGATCGACCAGGGCCTCGAGCTCTTCGGCGAATACACCAAAGGCCCGAAAGCCGCCTCTGCCGGCGACAAGTCCTTCGACAACGGCTTCAAGGCCCTCGCCCAATACGACAGCAACGACGACGGCGTCATCGACGCCAAGGACCCGATCTTCGCGAAGCTCGTCGTCTGGAAGGACCTGAACCAGGACGGCATCTCGCAAAAAGGCGAGCTCCAAACCCTCGCCCAAGCCGGCATCCGCGACTTGAGCCTGGCCTACGAGAAGACGGGCAACCTCGCCCCGATGATCGTCCAGAACAACGAAGTCCGCCTCGTCTCGACCTTCCACACGAAGGACGGCAAAGCGCACCCGATGGCGGACGTCTGGTTCAAGCAGCGCCGCTTCACCGACGGACAAGTGGCCAAGGTTTCCTCCAAAAAGTAACTCGCGACCGGCGTTTACGGCAAATACCTAGAGAAGGATACGACGATGAAAATGCAAGCCACGATGCTGCTGGTCGCCACCTTGAGCGTAACCACGGCCGCCTGCAGCCCCGGCGTCCTGAAGAGCAAAGACTCCGGCGCGCAGCTCTACGAGATGACCGAGTCCGGTACCACGTCGCTCGCCGAAGTCACGGACTTCAAGAGCGCCGAGACCTACGCCCTCGCGAACGGCTACTACGACGGCCAATTCTGTAAGTCGTACCTCAAAGGCGGCGAGGGCGTCTGGTTCTCGGCCTCCTACGAGATGGGCGAAGCGGGCCAGGCTTACGGCGCGCTCGAGAAGGACGGCGACAAGCTGTTCTTCAACCAGGCCGGCATGACCACGGGCCAGGCGATGTTCGCCCCCGGCCTCGGCGACTTCGAAGGCAAGTCCCTCTGGGAGTTCAACCGCTACTTCAAGACCGTGTGCTCGGTCGCCTTCGGCAAGGGCCGCGGCGGCGCCGACTACGCCTCGATCAAAGCCGAGAAGGTCTCGATCGAAGGCGGAACGGCCGGCGGCACGGTCGCCTACCAGGACGCGCTCAAGCTCAGCCTCGCGAAGTCCACCGACGGCGGCCACACCGACGTCGTCATGATCTTCGTCAAGAACCTCGGCCCCCGCGTCGTCGAGTTCCGTGAGACCAACATGCCGGCCGGCACCTCGAAGGTGTATATCGGTCAGCCCGGCAGCGGCGCTTCGTCCGGCTCGCGCCGCGACAGCGACATGTAAAAAAAATCGACGTCATCGCCCCCCGTCGGCCCCCTGCGGCGCGGGGGGATCCTGCGTTGCGGCGAAATCAAGTCGAACCGAACGAGGATCATTTGGTTGCGAGTGTGCGTAAGACCTCTACACCCGCCTTAACCAAGGGACTATTGCCTATGGTCCCTTTAATGACAAGTGAACTAAGGTAGGTCCCTGATCCGCCGTCTAAACTTTCGACCGGGTTCCTGTCCGAACTCATTCATTCTCTGAGAGCCGATGCTACCCGGGAATCCCGACATACTGATCGAATTCGTCAAGCGCGCCGTCAGCACCCACTCCCTGACCGCCCGCGAGCTCGATCTGATCCTGGCGATGCTCCGCGGCCGGGCGACGACGCGCGAGCTCGCCGACGAGCTCGGGATCTCCGAATCGACGATCTCGAACCACATCGACAACATCTCGAGCAAGACGGGCCTCGGCGGCAAATCCGAGATCCTCGCCTACCTGGTCCAGAAGCTCTGCCGGTTCGTCGAGAACGCCCGCTTTTTCATCAAGGCACCCCACGTCCTGATTCTGGACGACCAGGAAGACATGGCAGACCTCCTCGCCCAGCACTTCCGCGAGCGCGGCTGCCAGGCGATCGCCGCCTACGCCCCGACCGAAGAGCTGATCGACACCATCGTCTCGCAGCGCATCGACCTCATCATCTGCGACGTCCTGCTCGGCGCCGACAACGGCCTGGCCTTCCTCGAGCGCGTCCGAAACCGCCTGACGTATCTGCCGGCGTCGATCGTCATCAGCGCCGCGGCCAACGTCACCGAGACCGATGCCTTCGACGCCGGCGCCGTCGCCTGGATGCGCAAACCCCTCGATCCGGGGCGCCTTTTCGAGCTCGCCGTCAACGCGTTCATCCACGCCGACCGGCACGCGGGCCGCACGGAGCGCACGCCGCTCCAGCTGACCGTCAAGCTCGCCTCGGGCGGCACCTGCAAAACCTCCGAGATCGGCCTGTCCGGCATGACCGTGGATATCGACGACCCGTCCTCTCTGCCGGTCGGGGCGCCGGTGATCTTCGCCATCGAGCTCACCGGCAAGCGGTCGATCGAGGGCCTCGGGGTCGCGGTGTGGTCGAGCCCGGCGAGCGGCTCCCAGCCGTGCGCGTCGGTCGGCATCAAATTCGAAAAGCTGCGCGATCCCGACGAGGCGTATCTGCGGGACCTGGTCTGCACCCGTAACATCTTGTCATTCTTGCCTTTTGATGAGCCAATCGGCGGTCCGTCGCTCCACCCGCCGCTGCCCCCGAAGGGCCGCCGCGGCGCCTGACCTCCCGGGCCAAAGCGCCGGCGATCAGGCGGTCAGGGCGCCGCCGCGATCTGGCCATAGCTCCTATGGCGGTTCCCAAACTCGGCTAAAGCCATTTCCAGGTCCTTTCTGCCGAAATCCGGCCAGAGGGTCTCGAGGAAGAGCGTCTCCGCGTACGCCATTTGCCACAGTAAGAAGTTCGATAGCCGCACCTCCCTTGCCGTCCGGATCAGCAGATCCGGGTCCGGCAGATCCCTGGTCATCAAATGCCGCCCGACGACGTCGGCGTCGATCGCCGCCGCGTCGAGCTCGCCGGCCTCGACTTTTTCAGCGATCGCCCGGCGGGCCGCGGTGATCTCGCCGCGGCTCCCAGGGGTCCCCGCGAGACTCGCAGCGGGGCCGAGCGCCAGGCAGAGCGTCATCGCCCGCCCGAAGCGCGTCGTGCGCTCCGCCTCCTCCACCAGCTGCCGGGTCCGCTTCGGCAGGGCCGCACGGTCGCCGACGACGCGCAGGCGGATCCCCTCGTTCGCCAGGTCCGCCGCCTCGTCGCCGAGGAACGCGTCGATGAGCTGGAACAGGAGGCCCACCTCGCGGGTCGGCCGCGCCCAGTTCTCGGCGCTGAAGCCGTAAAGGGTGAGGACGGGACCCCGAGCTCCTTCGCGGCGCGGACGGTGCGCCGCGCCGCCTCGACCCCGGCGCGGTGCCCTGCCGCCCGCGGGCTGCCGCGGCGCTCGGCCCAACGGCCGTTACCGTCCATGATGATGGCGACGTGGCGGATCGGGTGGCTGTCGGTACGCATGAAAAGGGGCCTCCAGTTTGTTCTCTTCCAATCTCGTCCCCGGCGGTGCAGAGCCGATGGTCGCGGTGTCGCAGGACGGAGGAAAGGCGGTGCAAAAGCGGTGCAAGCCCCGGGGCCCCTCTTGACGCCTCCCCGGCGCGAGGCCATGCTCCTGATCATGAAGCAGGATTTGATTTTGATCGTCGACGACGACCCGCATCTGCGGGAAATCGTGCGCTTCGCCCTCGAGAAGGAGGGCTTTCCGTCGCTGCAGGCCGAGGACGGCCGCAAGGCCCTCGAGATGTTCGCGCAGCACGCCCCGAGCCTGATCGTGCTCGACATCACGATGCCCGAGCTCAACGGCACCGACGTCTGCCGCGAGATCCGCAAGACCTCGGACGTCCCGATCATTTTCCTGTCCTCGCGCGACGACGAGCTGGACCGCATCCTCGGCCTCGAGCTCGGCGGCGACGACTACATGACCAAGCCCTTCAGCCCGCGCGAGCTCGCGGCCCGCGTCAAGGCCATGTGCCGCCGCATGGCCGCCCTCAAAGCCGTCGCCCAGAAGGTCCGGGTCGCCGGCCCCCAGGAGAGCGAGCTGCTGGTGCACGGCCGCCTCACCCTCGACCTCACCATCTGCAAGGCCTCGCACGACGGCCGCGAGGTCATCCTCACGGTGATGGAGTTCGGCGTCCTGCGGGCGCTCATGGACCACCCGAAAAAGGTCTACAGCCGGGACGAGCTGATGACCAAGGCCTATGACGACAACGTCGTCGTGTCGGACCGCACGATCGACAGCCACGTCCGGCGGATCCGCAAGAAATTCGCGGCGCTCGGCGCCGACCCGATCGAGACGGTCACCGGCTTCGGCTACAAGATGGCGCCGACGCCGTGACCGCGGCGCCGGGCGAGGGCGGGCTGGTGGCGGTCGCGCGCCAAAAATTCCGCCCGCGCATCCGCACCGTCCTCCTCTTCATCAACTCGCTCATCCTGCTCCTGCCGCTCGTCGGCATCCAGGCCCTGAAACTCTATGAAAACGAGCTGATTCACCAGACCGAGGCGGCGCTCGCCGCGCAGGGCGCCTACGTGCGGGAGCAGCTCAAGGCCGACCTCACGGCGCGCCTCGTCGGGCTCGGGGCGCCGCAAGGGCACGAGGTCGATCCGCGCTTCGTCCGCCAGGACGGCAGCTCGGGGGAGTTCTACGAGCCGCTCATGCCCGACATCAACGTCTACCGCGAGCGCATCCGCCCCGCCGCGCCGGACGCGCGGCTCGCGACCGTGTCCGCCGACCCGCTCCTCGCCGCCGCCGCCGCCCCGCTGAGCCCGCTGCTCCTTTCCGCCCAACGCTTCACCCTCACCGGGGTCCGGGTCCTCGACCACCAGGGTGTCGTCGTCGCCTCGTCGCGCGGCGAGATCGGGTTCTCCTTCGCAGACCGCGAGGAGGTCCAGCGGGCGCTCCTCGGCGAGACCCTGGGGCTCATGCGCGAGCGCGTCTCGGACGAGCCGATCCCGGCGCTCTCCGGCATCAGCCGGGGCAGCCGCGTGCGCGTGTTTCTGGCGCTCCCCGTCGTCGTCGACAACCGCGTCCTCGGCGCGATCATCCTCTCACGGACGCCGCTCGACATCCAAAAAGCGCTATATCTGCAGCGTTTCGTGCTGCTCCGCTACGTGTTCGGGCTGATGATCATCGTCCTCTTCGTCTCGCTGCTGACGGCGAAGACGATCAGCCGGCCGATCGAGGCCCTCATCGCCCAGGCCGACGCGGTCAAGGTCGGGCGCGCGTCGAAGCCCGTCGAAAAGCCCGGCTCGCGCGAGGTCGACGAGCTGTCGCGCGCGATCGACGCGATGGCGCGGACGCTGAAGGAGCGCGGCGCCTACATCGAGGCGTTCGCGCGCAACGTGAGCCACGAATTCAAGACGCCGCTCGCGACGTTCCAGGGGACCGTCGAGCTCCTGCGCGACCACGCCGAGACGATGTCGCGGGACGAGCGCGAGCGCTTCCTCGGGATGATCGCCAGCGACGCCGCGCGGCTGGAGCGGCTCGTCGAGCGGCTCCTGCACCTGGCGCGCGCCGACGTCGCGGCGCCGGCGGCCGAGACGACGCCGGTCGCGCCGACGCTCGAAGCGGCCGTGCGGCGCGCCGCCGAGCAAGGCCTGAAAACGGCGCTCCGGATCGAGCCGGGCTTCGCGCCGCGCGCCGCGCTCAGCCGTGAGGCGCTCGAGTCGATCGTCTCGAATTTGCTCGAGAACGCCAAGGCCCACGGGGGTCCGGACGTGCGCGTCGATGTCCGTCTTTCACCAGGAGTTCAAGGTACTTGCGTGATCCTGGTGGCGGACGACGGGCCGGGGATCTCGGCGGCGAACCGGACGCGGGTCTTCGACGCGTTCTTCACGACCGCGCGCGCCGCGGGCGGGACCGGCCTCGGGCTCGCGATCGTCCGCGCCCTCGCCGAAGCGCACGGCGGCCGGGTCGAGTTGGAGGACGGATCGACAGGCGCCGCGTTCTCCGTTTTCCTGCCGGCGGTCGATTCATAATGAAACGGTCGGCCTCAACAGGGCCTCGTTTAGTGTCTATTTAATAAGCACCGCCGCCAAGCCGTTTCAACACTCGAATTGGTAGCAATTAAAACTTTACACAAATCGCATTTCATATATTCATGAAGTGACTTAATATTGCCCTATGTTCCAGTTCCAAGCAGGAGGAGTTAAACCGATGCGTCTATATCGAAACAGTGTTTTGGGAGTCTCCGCCGCCGCGCTCATGTTGTCGGCTGCGGCCGCTCGTGCGCAGGATGGCAACGTCAACGTCACCACGGCGGCTGACACGGCAAAACTCGGCGGCGAGTTCCGCTCCGAGTTGAACTACGACAACAACATGCTCATGAAAGAGGATGGCGGCCCGACGCCGAAGGCCTCCACAACTCTCCAAGTGCAGACGGCCAATATCAAGCTGCGCGGCAATCTGAACAAGAACACCGAGTATGCGTTCCGCTTCAACCTTCTGAATCCAAGCCCGGCAACCGGTGGGCCCTTGGATTATGGATACGGCACGCACTGGTTCACGGACATGTTCGGCTGGTCGATCGGCAAGATGAAAGTCGTCCAAGGTGGTTGGGACCAATTGGACGGCGGCTTCCGCGACCACGCGGTCGGCGTCTACCGCAAGGGCGGCCTCCCGTTCAATAGCTACGAAGCGATGACCGCCCTCCACATCAAGGCGGCCGGCAAGCTTTCGCTCCAGGTCCTCAACGACACGGGCGCCACCTCGAAGACGCCGGCGCAGTGGAACAAGAACGCGCACCCGACCTACGCCCTCGGCTGGCAGGGTGACTTCGGCGGCCTGATGCCCCTCGTCGACGCCGGCGCCTACGACAACCAGAAGTCCATGTGGTGGGACGTCGGCTTCAAAGCCAAGCTCGCCGGCGTGGACGCGTCGCTCGACTTCGGCCAGAACCGCCACGCCCGCAAGGGTGCCGACACGGCCGGCAAAGCCGAGCCCTGGATCGACACCGCCACGAACGTCGCGCTCCGCGCCGGCTACGAGATCAAGGACACGGCGAAGCCGTGGATCTACTTCTCGACCTACAATGTCGCGCAATTCGACGACAGCAAGCTGGCCCAGAAGGACCACAAGTTCAACGGCAAGGACCCGGCGACCGGCGCTTACCTTTGGGACGACAACGGCCAGACGATCGGCGTCGGCGCGGACATCCTCTCCCTCGGCAAGAACTGGAACCCGTACCTCGCGCTCGTGAACCAGTCCGGCAAGTGGCAGGACCCGGCGCACACGGACGCGGGCAAAGCCCACAACGACCTCCAGGTCCGCGTCGGCGCCCTCGGCGAGTTCTGAGATCCTTGGTACCTAAGCGATCGCGGCCACCGGCACCTTGCCGGGGGCCCTTTTCATTCAGGCGAGGACGGCGTCCAGCTCGACCTCGATGAGCATGTCCGGCGCGATCAGCGCCCGGACCTCCACCATCGACGTGGCGGGCGGGAAGTCCCGGAAGGCCTCGCCGTGGGCCCGGCCATAGTCCTTCCAGCGGCTGATGTCGGTCACGAACATGCGGGTGCGGACCACGTCGCTCATGGCGGCGCCGAGCCCTTCCAGGGCCTCCCGGGCGATCTCGAGGCAGCGCACGGTCTGCGCGTAAGCGTCCCCCGGCGCGGCGGTTTTCCCGTCCCGCGCGACCGGCGCCGTGCCCGAGACGCTCACCAGATTCCCCACGCGCACCGCCCGGCAATAGCCGACCTCTGCCTCCCACGGCGACCCTGACCAGACCCGTTCCCGTTTGCCCACCGCAACCCCCTTATCTCGCTTATGATCTCGACGACCTGGAGACCCTATGCTAGCAATAGGGGCTCTCGGCCTGATTCAAGGAAGGTATTCATGACACAGAAGGTCGCTTTGGTCACCGGCGCCTCGCGCGGTATCGGCGCCGCCTGCGCGCTCGCTTTGGGGAAAGCCGGCTTCAAAGTCGCCGTCCACTACCGGGGCAGCGAGGATCAGGCCCGCGCCGTCGTCGGTAAACTTGAAGGCGGCATGGCGCGCGCCTTCCGCTTCGACCTCTCCGAGAAGGACTCCTGTCAGGAGCTCATCAAAGCGGTCAAGGACGAGATGGGCGGGCTCGATGTCCTGGTCAACAACGCCGGCATCTCGATCGACCAGATCCTCGCGTTCGCCAAGGCCGAGGACTTCGACAAGCTCCTGTCGACCAACCTCAAGCCCGTGTTCCTCCTGAGCAAGTACGCCTCGAAGGCGATGCTTCGCCAACGCGCCGGCCGCATCATCAACATCTCCTCGGTCGTCGGCTTCACCGGCAATGCCGGCCAGAGCATGTACTCGGCGACCAAGGCGGCGATCGTGGGCTTCACCAAGAGCATCGCGCTCGAGCTCGCCGGCGCCGGCATCCTCTGCAACTGCGTGGCGCCCGGCTTCATCGAGACCGACATGACCGGCGCGCTGTCCGAAGAGACGCGCCAGGGCATCCTCGGGCGGGTTCCGCTCAAGCGCCTGGGGACCCCGGACGACATCGCGAATGCGGTCGAATTCCTGGCCTCCGACAAAGCCTCGTACATCACCGGCACGACGCTGCACGTAAATGGCGGCATGCTCACCACCTGATGCCAGGATCATCGCCTCGGGCCTCGTCCGAGCCTTCTTAGGATATATCGTGACGCGCACTTCCCGCCGCATCGTCATGTCCGGCCTCGGCCACTGGTTTCCGCCGAACATCCTCGACAACGCCTTTTTCGACGCGCTCGACATCGGCTCCGACGCCCAGTGGATCGACGAGCGCGTCGGCATCAAGGAACGCCGCTCGGTCCTGGCCCGCGAGGACATCATGCGCCTGCGCCGCGGCGAAGTGACGCGCGCCGAGCTGGTCGGGCAGGGCCGCGTCATGACCATGGCGCAGATGTCGAAGGAACCCTGGGCCATGGCCCAGGCGCGGGCCGGCAGCGCCGCCCGGAGCGTCGTCGTCGACCAGGTCATCGGCGGAACCTCCATCCCCGACTGGGACATTCCCGCCAACAGCGCCT
>JAYVWD010000242.1:0-3508 GCA_043786345.1 Pseudomonadota bacterium | reverse complement strand
GCTGGCGACGGAGCTCCTCGATGCGGACCACGCCGGGGACTTCAACCAGGCGCTGATGGAGCTCGGCCAGCTCGTCTGCACGCCGACGCAGCCCGCCTGCGACGCCTGCCCGCTGACGTTCGGGTGCCTGGCGCGTGAACGCGGCAGCCAGGCCCTGGCGCCGGCGCCGAAGTCGAAGCCCGCGATGCGCGACGTCGCGATGCGGCTGACCGTCATCCGGGACGAACGCGGGCGCGTCGCGATCTTCGACCGGCCGGCCGCGGCGCGGTTCCTCAAGGGAACGCACGGGTTTTTGACGGCGCTCGGCGACGACGGCGGGCGCTTCGCCGCGGACGGCGGCGCGGGACTGGCCGCGGGCGTCCGCACGGAGCACGCGGCGACGGTCAAGCACGCCATCACGCACCACCGCATCAAAGCCGACGTGCGCGTCGTGACGCTCGCGCCAAAGACGGCGCCCCCGGGAGCGCGGTGGCTCGCCGAGGGCGACGTCGAGCGGAACCTGGTGTCGAATCTGGACCGCAAGGCCTGGCACGCGCTGCTGAAAGCCCGCGCGCCAGGGTGATCATGGCGCCTTGTAGTCGGCCCCGGCCTTCACGTCGAGGCCCGAGTATTTGCCGGTGATGTCGAGCTTCACCGCGCCGAGCACCGGCACGCCGTAGAAGATGTCGGCCCGGATTTCCATGTCGTCGAGCTGCGCGTCGGGGGTCGGGCCGCCAGCGGCACCGATCAACAAGCCTTGTGCCACGCGCACCAGCGGCAGGTCCGCCTTCGCGTCGATGTCGTAGATCAGGATGCGGTCGCAGTGCGGGTAGAAATGCCGGTCGAGCGTGCGCGCGTCCTCGAAATTGAGCCAGCGGACCTTGAATTTGGCGCCCGTGTACTCGCCGCTGATCCGGAGCTGCTCCATGAATTCGGGGGTGAAGTAGGCGTTGTCGATCGGCATATGCTCCGTGCCCGCCTGGTTGCCGAGGAGGCGGAGTTTGAAGTTGTAGTCGAGCTGGACCTCGTAGGTCAGGCCGTCGGCGCTCGGGCCGTTCACGACGCCGGTCATGCTTCCGTCCTGCACGAGACTGCTCGTGCGGGCGGCGTCGTGGTCGAGGACGTAGTCGGCGCGCTCACCGGTCGGGTCGCGGTCGTCGGCTCGCGCGGCGCCGGCGGCGACGAGGCCGAGTGCGACGGCGAGCATCAGGCGAAGAGTCACGGGAATCCCCTTCCAAGGTCGTTCGATTGAAAAAACTGGGCCGTATTATCTTTGAATCATAGCAAAATGCGCCGGGAGATGCGCGAGTCGGCAAAATCGCCGTAGCGCGGCCCCTCAGCGGACCGGGCGCGGAGCCGATACGGTTCTCATGCAAAAGACCGCCGGAAAAACGCCGCTCTTGCGGGGCCTAACGCCCCGCGTCGCGGCGCTCGGCCTGGCGTTCTGGGTTGCCGCGGGCGGCGGCGCGCAGGCGCTCGGGCTGTTCGACGTGCTGGCCCGCCTGCTCACGGAGCCTATGGAGCTCGCGGTGCGCGCGGCGCTCCACCGGGCGCCGACGCTGGACCCCAGGCTCAAGATCTTCAATCTGGACGACAGCACCTTTGCGCACTTACGCAAGCCGGCGCTGAGCGGCGGCCAGTGGGCGGGGATCGTGCGCGCGCTGACGGCGGCCCGGCCGCGGGCGATCGTGACGACCCACATGTTCGGCACGGGCGAGCTGCAGGAGGACGGCGGCGCCCTCGCCGGCGCGCTCGACGCGGCGCGGGCGCACGGCATCGACGTGGTGGCCGGCGTCTTCGCCTATCCGGGCGACATCCGGTACCGGGAGCCGGTTCCCCTGAGCGCGTTCGCCTTTATTAGTAAAAACCGGGAGGTCGCGCCGCGGGCCCGGAGCCTCCCCGGTTGGCACGTGTATGGCCCGGATCCCGAGGCGGCGCGGCACTTTACGCGCCTCGGCCACCAGGGCTACGAAGGGGACGGCCGCGCCGCCTTGTTGCTCGCGGTGGCGGACGGAGAGCTGGTGCCGCATCTGGCGCTCGCCGTCGCGCACAATGCCCGCGTGACCGCGGCGGGGGTCGCCGTCGACGGGCTCGACGTGCCGCTCGACGCGCACGGCCGGACGCGCATCGACCTGCTGCCGGCGGCGGCGATCGCGGCGCGCACGAAGAGCCTCGAGGCGCTGCTCAAAGACGCGGAAGGCGGCGGGCCCGCGCGCTACGTCGGCGACGGCGACGTCGTCCTGCTGCTCATGGACATGTACACCGGCAAGGTGAACTTCGCGCCGACGCCGCAGGGGCCGGTGCCCGGCGGCTATCTGTGGGCGGCGCTCCTCAACAGCCTGCTGACCCAGCATTGGATCCATGAGGCCGGCTACGCGCTGGAGGCGGCGCTCCTCGTCCCGCTGCTCGGCGCGGCGCTCGGGATCATCGCCGAAGGCTGGGTGTTCGTCGCGGGTCTGGCCGCGCTCATGCTGGGTCTCGTCGGGCTCGGTCTTTCGACCTTCGTCTTTCGCGGCGTCGCCTTGCCGTGGATGCCGGCGTCGGTGCTGCTCGCCGGCAGCGCCCTCAGCTTTTTCGCGCTCAAGGAGAGCGACCGGCTGCTACGCGCCCGCGGGCGCCAGAGCGCGGCGGACCGCGAGGCCGCCCGCCTTTCCGCGATCGCGCGGACGGCGCAGATGTTCGCGCACGACGTGCGCAAACCGTTTTCGCTGCTCAACATGGCGCTCGTCGCGATGAAGCGCGAGACGAACCCGGCGCGCGCCGGCGCGCTGCTCGCGAGCCTGGCGCCGGAGCTGGCCCGGGCGATGAGCGCCGTCGACGGCATGATCAAGGACATCATGGAGATCGACTCCGACGCCGTCTTCGACGCGCAGGAGACGGACCTCGGCGCCTTGGTGAAGCAGGCGCTTTCCGACGTGCTCGCGGCGCGCGCGAAGGCGGACGTGGTCGTGAGCTTCCGCTTCCGGCATACGCTGCCGGCGGCGGTCGATGCGCCGCGGCTGACGCGCGCCGTGACGAACATCCTCGACAACGCCGTCGCTGCGATCGCCGGGAAGGGCCGGCTCTGGATCGATACCGAAGAGGTGCTCGACCGCGGGCGCTGCTACATCCAGCTCGTGATCGGCAACAGCGGCTCGCACATCGCCGCCGAGGACCGGGCCCGGGTTTTCGACGCGTTTTTCACCCGCGGCAAGAAGGACGGCACGGGGCTCGGGCTCGCGATCGCGCACAAGATCGTGACCGGGCACGGCGGGCGGATCTGGTGCGACTCCGCCCGCGAGATCGGGACCGAGTTCTACATGACGTTGCCGGTCGCCGAGGCGACGCCGGCGCCGGCGCCGGTCCCGGAGCAGGTGGAAATCCTGCGGGCCGTCGTGGCGCCCAAGGTCGACCTGGGGCCGGCGCCGCCGAAACCGACGCCCATTTATGCCATCATCGACGACAACGCCTTCGTCCTCGAGGCCTGGGAGCTCGTCGCCCGCGACGAGGCCGTGGTGACGTTCGCGAGCCCTGAGGCCTTTCTGGCGAA
>JAYVWD010000241.1:0-3576 GCA_043786345.1 Pseudomonadota bacterium | reverse complement strand
CCGGACCAGGTCGACGCGACCATGCGCTCGAAGGCCAAGGCGATCAACTTCGGCATCATCTACGGCATGGGCGCGCGCCGGCTCGCCGCGCAGACGGGCGCGACGGTCCAGGAGGCGTCGGCCTTCATCGAGAAGTACTTCGCCTCCTACCCCCGGATCGAGCACTTCATCGACCAGGCGATCAAAGAGGCGAAGGACCAGGGCGGCAGCCGCACCCTGATGGGCCGCTTCCGCCCGATCGACGGGATGGCCGCGGTGAACGCCCGCGACGCGAACGCCGCCGAGAACATCGCCGTCAACTCCCCCATCCAGGGGAGCGCGGCGGACCTGATCAAGCTGGCGATGATCCGGGTGGACAAAGAGCTGCGGGCGAAGGGCATGAAGACGCGGATGCTGCTGCAGGTCCACGATGAGTTGGTCTTCGAGAGCCCGCGCGGCGAGCGGGAGGCGGCCGAGGAGATCATCGGGCGGTCGATGCGCGAGGCCATGAAGCTCACCGTGCCGCTCGAGGTCAAGGTCGGGCACGGGGAGAACTGGCTGACGGCACATTGACTGGGGCTACTTGCCCCAGGCCCCGTCGTAGTCGCCGTAATCTTTCTCGGCGTCCGGCCCTTCGTGCCCTTCCAGGCAGGCCAGCGCCTTTTTCGCGTTCCACGCCTCGGCCTTCTTCTTCTTCTTGCTGTCGACCTGCTTCTCCTTCTTGTTCACGATCACCTTCTGCAGGGCCGAGATCGCCTTCCTCTTGAACTTCGACTTCGTCTCCGCGCTTTCGAGGAAGGCGTGGCAGATCTCGGGGCCGACGTCGGCGTCGTTCACGGCGAGCATGGCGATGGCGACCTTGAACTCGACCTTGCCTGCGAGGGCGCCGCGCGCCACCTGGCGGCCGGCGGCGACGCGGACGGTCGCGTCGGTGTCCTTGAGGGCGCGCTCGCGCAGCACCTGGTAGACGGCCGCGTCGTTGTCCTTGAACTCGGACAGGCGGGCGATCGCGCGCAGGCGCACGTCGGCGTCGGGGTTCGGCAGCAGGTCGAGCACCGCCACGCGCGCGGCGGACTCGATCGGGCCGTTTTCGAGCTCCCAGATGATGCCCGAGGCCGTCGTCTCGAGGTTGCTCGAGCCGCAGGCCTCCATGAGGGCCGGGATCTTCTGCCCGGCCGCCGGCAGGCTCGCCGCGACGAAGTAAGACGTGCCCGGCTTGAGGTCCAAGGTCTTCGCGCCCGCCTCGCCGGCCGCGTCCGGATCCTGGCGCACGGTGAGGTCGGCGCCGACGGCGGTGCCTTTCCAACTTTTCGCGACCTTGACGGTGAGAAGCTTGCCGCCCGTCCCGTCGTCCTTCACCGCGGTCGCCTTGCCCGTCACGAGCTGCGAAGCTTGCTGCTTCAAGGTGTCCAGGGCGATCGGAGTGCAGGCGACGGCCGCCGGCACGGGCGCGATGACGTTCGCGGCCGAGGGCGCGCCGGCGAGCATTACGAGGGCAATCAAGGCTGGTGGCAGAGTCATGGGATGTCCCTTATGAGTTTTGCTGTCAATCGGTCCGGTTTTGGTATGATGCTGGGGCTGGATCTTATTCGATGCAGGGGACTTACGCGATGGCAGACACAGGGGCGCCCTTGGCCGCGGGACCGGGCGGGGCCCCAACCCCCGAAAACGAGTTGATCGCCGGCGGCAAGGTCATGTCCCTCTGGGACCACCTGTCGGAGCTGCGCTCGCGGATCATGCGCTCGCTTTGGGGCGTGATCGCCGTCTTCTGCGTCTGCTACTACTTCTCCGACAACCTCATCATGGTCCTCAGGCAGCCCTTGATCGAGGCCCTGCCGCCGGGCGTGAACGCCCTCCATTTCACCGGCCCCCTCGACGTCTTCATGGTCCAGATCAAGGTCGCGGGCCTGGTTGGCATGGTCGTCTCGAGCCCCATCTGGCTCTTCCAGTTCTGGAAATTCTTCGAGCCCGCCCTCTACCCAAAGGAGCGGAAGTACATCCTGCCCTTCGTCGTGATCTCGCTCGTGATGTTCCTGCTCGGCGTCGCCTTCTGCTACTTCGTGGCGCTGCCGATGTCGCTCTCGTTCCTGATCGGCGTCGGCATGGAGGTCGGGACCCCGCTCATCACGATCAAGGACTACGTGTCCCTTTTGATGTTCATGATCTTTAGCTTCGGCGCGACCTTCGAGACCCCGGTCATCCTGGTGCTCCTGTCGCTCCTCGACGTCGTCAAGGTCGAGACCCTGGTCGCGCACCGGCGCATCGTCGTGATCGCCTGCCTCATCATCGCGGCGATCCTGACGCCGCCCGACCCCGTGTCGCAATGCGCGCTCGCGATCCCGATGTACGGCATGTACGAGGTCGCGATCCTCGTGATCAAGTTTATCCAGCGACGCCAGAAGAAGGCGACGCCGGCGTGAAGCCCGGGCGGGAACGGGCCGCGCGGCTCCTCGTGGCGGCGGGTTTGACGGGAGCGGCCGCGGCGGCGCGCGCGGAACCCGCCGGACCCCCCGCGCCGGCCGCGAAGGCGGCGACCGCCGCGCCGGCCGAGGCGAAGCACAACGTCTTCAGTATCGGCCTCCTCGGCGTCCGCCACAGCCTCAAGTCCGGCGAGGGCAACGAGGTCCTCGGCAACGGCGGCGGCGTCGCGCTCGGCGCCGGCTACATCGCGAAGAGCTGGCTCGTAAACGCCAGCTTCGACATCCTCCTCGGCCCCTACGAGCCGACGCGGAAAGAGCGCTTCGACGTCGACTTCTACGGGACCGGCGCGACGCTCTGGATCGGCTTCAGCGCCCAGACCCTCGACCTGCGCAGCCCCGCGGGCGGCTACGGGTTCGCCCTCGGCCTGAGCTACGCCGATACGGTCGGGCGCTCGGCGGAGCTCTCGGGCACGAATCCGGACTACGTGATCCGCATCACGAACCTGTCGCTCGTGCCCGGCCTCTTCTTCAGCTGGCTCGAGCCGGCGCGGCGCCGCGGCAACACGCCGGACCTGCTCACGACGCGCCTCGAGGGCGAGACCTTAAGCCTCGGCATGGCGATGCCACTCCTCAACTCCTACTCGGCGCGCTACGAATCCGCCGCGTCGCCGGGCACCGGCATCACCCAGAAGGGGCATCTGCGCGGCTACTCGCTGACGCTCGCCCTGACCGGCCTGCTCGGCACCTGATGCCGATCGTGCTGGAAGTCATCGGGGTCATCTCGATCCCGCCCGTCGGCTCGAGCTCGAACTGACCCCTTCGCGGGGCCTTACTTGCCGCCGTCGTCGCTGAATGCCCGCAGGTAAGACCCTTCGTGCTCGACCGAGGAGACGACCACGGCCGCGACGTCCCGCACCGGGATGGCGCGGCCGCCGAGTTTGATCTGGCAATTCGCCGCGAGCTGCCCCGGGACGAAGACGCGCGCCGCGGCATCGTACTTGAGGCGCCCGCCGGCGAGGTCGAGGTAGCCCTGGGCGGCGGTCAAAATCCCGCTCCAGCGCGCGATCCGCACCCGCAAGCGCTCTTTGGCGAGCTTGTCGGCCTTCGAGAACCGCGACGGGTGCTTTTGCATCAAGCCCTTGAAGGCGCGCCGGTCCTCCTCGGCGCTAGCGGTCAG
>JAYVWD010000240.1:0-13657 GCA_043786345.1 Pseudomonadota bacterium | reverse complement strand
ACCGCCGGGCAGACGCCGTTCTCGACGCCGACGACGCCCGTAATGGCGTAGAAATGGAGTCCGGTGGCGGGGCTCGAGGTCTCGTCCGTGACGCCCTTGGCCGCCTCGAGCTGCAGGACCGCGCGCTCCGTACCGCAGAGGCCTTCGTATTGGCCGGCGAGGCCCGGCACGAGCGGCGGGACGGGCTCGGTCGGATCATTGTCGTCGGGCTCATCGGTCTGGAACTTCAGATAGAGGTGGGCGTGGATCGCCGCCGAGCGCAGGTAAACCTCCCCCTTCATCTCGTTTGGCTCCGCGTACACCGCGGCGCTGACGACCATCTCGTTGTCGGGACTGTCGAGGGTCAATATCCCGTGCTCAAAGTCGTATTGGGGATCGGCGAACAGCTCGGACTCATACTCGCTGGTGCCATACCCGCCCAGGCCGATCTTGAAGAGCAGGTTGAGCCGGGGCGACGCCGTCTGGTCCTCCGGCTGTACGATGAAGGTATCGAGCGTCAGGGCGAGCGCGTCGGCGGTCCCCTCCGGCTGCAGAAATCCGACCCATTTCCCCGGGTGGATCGGTCCCCCAGCGGGACGGCTGTCGCCGCGCGCGCGCGTGCCGCTTAAGAGTAAGACGGTAAAGAGGGCCAGGATGGACGCGAGTGCGCGTCGAATCGATTGCATGGGTGTTCCTCTGTAACGCTTGGCCAGCAGTGGTTCTGGCGGGGACGAGTAGCATGAATGCCGACCCAAAGGCAAGCGAGCGAGTCGACGTTATGCCGCTAAACGCTTGGAACTACTTCCGCAGCGCGGGAATTGTGACAGCCCGCTGCGTTTTTTTTCGAACCGCACTTTTCTTTCGTCCTCAGGCCGTTCCGGAGGCCCGCAGGACCAGTCTTGCGGCGGGACGTGAGGAATGAAAGGGAGCGCCAGGGGGCCTTGCTCGCGGCCATTTCGGCGGAGCGCCAAAAGGGGCGCTCAGCGTCCTTCGAAGAAGACCAAGGTTCGGTAGTACCAGGGCTCGCCCATCATGACGGGCCGGCCCTCCTGTGGAAGCGTGCAGAGCGACCCGACGATGCGCCGGTCGGCCGCCGCCTGCTGCTCGCGCTCGACATTCGCGCGGTCGGCCAGGCACAGGTCGAGCCGCTCGTACTTTTGTGGCTCGGCCAGGGACGCCGGTACGGCCAGGACGTGGTCGGAAAGCGGGCCCTCGCCGCGGTTCGGCTGATATCCGAACGTATAGAGCGTCGTCACGTCGCCGCCGCCGTCTTCGCGCACGCAAAACTGGATGAGGGGCTCGACGTCGGTCTTCTTGAAAATCGCGAGCGCCTCATTTTGCTGATAGCGGCACCATTCCATGGACGGATAGGTCGGCATGGCCGCGAAGCCGTAACTCCAATCCGGGCGCTCCGCATAGTAGTACAGGAAGAGCTCCGCGGTGCGCACGGAGCTGCCCTTCATCTCGACGTGCGCGACGTCGAGCCCCCGCGTCCGCGCCGCGATCTCGATCGCGGCGGCGATCCCGGCGGGATCATCGACCTGCGGATTGGCGCCGAAGAGGCCCATCAGCCCGCCGAGCAGGGCGTGAAAGGACTGCGGCTTTTTCGTCGCGCTCCCGAGCGCGACGATCGTGCGCCGGGCGAATGGCGAGCAGAAGCTTAGTATGGGCTCGAGGCCGGTCGCGGCCTTGAAGCGGACGTTCTGCCGGGCCAGATCCGCGGCACATTCCGGCACGGAGTCGTAACCGCCTTCGGCGTCGTCCTCGGCCAGGGTCGTCGCGAGTTCGCGCCCTGAGTGGTAGGCGACGACGATGGATTGGTCGGGATAGCCTTGCCAGGTGGGTACACAATAGCTTCGGGCGACGGTAACGCCACTGACTTGGCCGAGGCGCTGGGCGAGCTGGGTTGCGGCGGCGTTGCAGGCGCCCGCGTCCGTCGAATAATCGCCGATGCGCAGCTCGTGAAGCGGCGTGTCGGCCCAGGCCGCGGAGCCGACGGCGCTGAGTAGCATGACCGCGATAAACCCCAGGAAAATCTTCATTGTCACCCCCCCTCATGGACTTGCCTGCGAACCTCGCACCAACCGGGGTCCAGCGTCAACCTGGGCCTGGAAACCCCCTTGTTTCCGTTGCCGGATCGGCGTCCTTGGCCGCAAAAACAATCCAGTCAGGTACCAAGGGCATGATCGTGGCGCCGTAATTGGTCCCGCAATGGCCGCCAAATGCCGCGCGGTAACCGCCTCAATTTCGTTGATCTTGGTCGCCGTGGTCGGCATCACCGGGGGTTCGCGCAACCCGTCGCTCGTCCGCAAAGGCCGCGAGCGACGCCTCGATGGCGCGCCCAAAGCGCGTGAGCCTCTCGATCTGGGTCGGATTGTCCGCCACCGATTACTTCGAGTCCTTGATGGAACTCGAGTCCTCCACCCGCCGCCGCCAATATGAAGCCGCGATCGTCGACTATGATCTCGGCGACATGACGGGCGTCGACGTGGCTGAACAGCTGCAGGTGATTCTCGGCGACCTGCCGACGGTGCTCGTCAGTAGCCAACACAGGGACAGGTCCGTGCCCAGGACTTGGCCGACGGTCATCAGGGGATTTGTGCGCAAGCAGGCTGGATTCCACGCCATTTTTTTCGGAGGCGATCGCGTGCGTGGGCGGATCCGTTCCGCCGAACGGACGGGACTGTCAGCCAACTTCCTTTGTGGGTTGAAAACAAAGTCGGCGTCTCTGAGGGCGCGCCGATCGGCCGAGTTTTCCGTCGTTCACCGTCGTGTACGCACCGCGGTTGCAGTCGGTTGCAACCTTGATCGCCGGCCGGCCGGTCGACGCAAGGCATTTGCCCTATCCGGAAAAGACGACGAATGAATGACGGAGGTTTTGGAGAAAGCTGCGGGCGAAGGGCGCCGGCTGAAGCTCAGCGGGTTCGTGGGCCGGAGAGAGGTCTGGACCTCTCTCCGGTGAGACGGCAAGTCTGAAGAATCAGCGGATCGGGTTCGGCAACGCGACCGGCACGACCAGCGAATCGTCGAAGGACGTCAACGCCGCGACGTCGGCGATCTCGGCGCGCGCCGCGGCGATCGCGGCCGTTAGCGGTTCGGCGAGCGCGAGCTCGGCGGCGCGGACCGCGCGGGCCCGATTGACGATCCCGCCGCTGCTGACTTTCCCTTGCAGGAAGTCCTTCTTGTCGACCGTACTGATCAGCGTCTGCTTGATCTGCGCGGGCGTCAGCGCGTCGTTGGCGGCCGCGACGAGGCCGGCGACGTCGGTCACGAAGGGCGCGGCCATCGAGGTGCCGCTCAGCTCGAGGTAGGCGTCGCCCGGGATCGTGGAGTTGATCACGACGCCCGGTGCGGCGACGTCGACCATGGTCGCGCCGTAGTTCGAGAACGTCGCGAGGCTCTGGCTCGCGAGGGTCGCGGCGACGCTGATGGTGTTGTCCTCTTTGGCGTTGGCCGGCCACGCCGGGTCGACGTCGTTGTTGGCGCCGTCATTGCCGGCCGCGATCACGAACAGGGTATGGGCCGCGGCCCCGGTGAATTGCTTGGAGCCGGCGACGAGCTGGTCGACCAGGTACTTCGACCACTTCGCGACGTCGGCATCCGAGGGGTCGCTGCCGTTGAGCTGGGCGAGGAGCTTCTTCACCGTCGGGGTGACGGCCTTGACGCTCGCGCCGAAGGAGCAATTGGCGACGCGCGCGCCCTTCTTGTCGGCGTAGACGGCGGTCTTCGTCACCAGGTCCAAGTTCTGCTTCGCGGCGAACTGGAGGTAGAACATGATCAGGAAGTCGTTGCCGCCGGCGCGCACGTCGCGCGGGTCGCGCAGGAGCGAGAACGTGCCGGGCCGCTTCGTCGCGATCATCTTGATCGGGATCGCGCGGGCGTCGGGGTTGTCCTTGGTCGAGATGCCGGTCACGTGGGTGCCGTGGACGAAATTGCCGAAGGTCTCGAGCTGCGTGATGAAGGCCTCGTTCGCGCGCTGCGCTCGGTACCAGGCGATCTCGTCGGCGGTCGCGGTGCCGAGGAGGGTCTTGCCCTGGATCGTGAAGAACTTCGTCACGTCCGGCGAGAAGGTGCCGAGGTAGCTATAGTCGATGACCTGGTTGTTGTTGTCGGCGAAGTTCCAGCCGTTCAGGTCGTCCGGGAAATCCGAGTCCGTGCCGCCGTCGTGCCACATCATGGACGCGAGGTCCTTGTGTTTATAGTCGACGCCGGAGTCGATGATCGCGATGTTGGTCGCGCCGGCGAAAGCCGGGCCGGCGACGAGAAACGAGGCGATGAAAAGGCGGCTGAAACTCTTCACGGAGTCCTCCAACGGGCAGAAAGAAATTGTAAACGGGATAAACTGTGAGGCCAGCCTAACACAGCCGTCATTCAGGTCGTAAGTCCTCGAAAGATGAGGATTCCCCGCTTGGCATGGAGTCTCGGCTCGACCCCACCGCAAATGCAATTGTCGGGACGTGGCCGGCCCACGAGGTCCGACACGAAGTGCCGGAATATCGTGGAAAATCCGCGGCCTTCCATGCGGACCGGCTCAGGCGAGCGAAACCTGGCCGTGGTCGGCGCAATGACCGTCATGATGGTGATGACGGCGGCCGCTTACGAGGTAATCGGCGTGGCCTCCGTGGGGCACCTGCGCATGCCCGCAATCCGGCCCGTGCGCATGATCAGCGGCATGACCTGGACAATCATGGCCACCCGTGCAGACCGCAGGGTTTTGCGCCGAGACGCTCAAGGTGTGCTCGTCGACGTGGTCGTGCTCCCTATGGGCAGCGGATCATGGCCGGCAAGCTGGCAAATGACCGCCATGAACAAAAAGACGCGCGGCTAAATCGTCGAGCTACGGTAAGCGCAAGAACTCGAGATGCAATGAGGTCATTCAATGACTTCTGAATGACGGCCTCCGGACGCGAAGCGGTCTTCCCTGGCGGATCGGGCGTGTCAGTACGATCTTTGACCGTCGGAAGGAGAGGCTCGGACGATTGAACATGGACGGCCCGGGCGGCCGGCCGATCCAAGTCCGCCACAATCCGGTCCAGGCGAACGACGCGGGACTGCACGACGTACTCACCGCAGCCAGCAGATTCGCTAAAGGAAGTGCGTTCCAAGCAGAATGACGCTCCCCCAGAGGAGCAAGACAACGAATAGCCCGATCCATTTGATCGACTTTGACCTCAGCGCATTTCTTTGCTGGTCCCCGTCCAAGGCGCGCGCTTTGTGGCGACACTCCTCCATCACGTCTGGAGGGATTGCGCGCAGGGAAAGACGTATGCCCAGCGGCACAATGAGGAGGTCGTCGAGGTATCCAATCACCGGGATGAAGTCGGGAATGAGATCGACGGGACTTAGCGCATACGCAAGCGTCAGAAACGCGAGCGCCTTGGCCTGCCATGGAGTCCGAGGGTGTCGAATCGCCAGGTATAGGGCGTAGAGCTCTGTCTTCAAAGCTTTCGCGTACGCCCTGAGTCTCGGCATCAATTCGTCTTTTGAATTTTTCACACCCTCCTATACCACGACCCATGCCGGATTTCCTCTCGCCGGGCAAGCTGTCGCTCCAAAATTTCCAGTTAGGCAATCGTTGGGGCGGACTTCACCTCTCCAACGCAAAGAACTGCAACGGTTTGTAGGCCCGTTATGAACCGGGCGATGAAAACCGTCTTGGCTCCATGCTGCTCGAAAAATGCCTCGAGACGTCTCTGGCGATCTTCACCCAAATGCAGGAGCCGGCGGTGCCGCGCGATGAAACCGCGCCCTTTCCTGCGGCCCATCCAAAATCCAAGATTGTCCCCGATGATCGCGGCGACCGCGGCCGTCGCGATGACCAAAGGGAGCGAAAGCCGCCCGCTTTGAGCCAGAAATGCACCCGCTAGAAGGACGGTGTGCCCAGGTGCCGGGACGCCGGCATTTTCGAGCATCACGCCGAGAAAGATGATGACGTATCCGTAGGTCGAGAGGAGATCAGCGATGTACTGCGGCAATTTGTGGCTCCCGAGCGACTCTACGCGACCTCTATGAGCTTCTGAAGAGGGCGCCAGGACTCCCGGTAGAACCAAGCAACGGCGCTACCGGCGACGACGCCAACGATGGCGCCACCGACGACGTCGGAAACAAAATGCGTTCCGACATAGACGCGTGAAAGGCTGACGAAGCAAGCGAAGGAGACGAACAGGACCGACCACTTATCGCGCCGAAGCAGAAGCGATGCCGCGATGGCGAACACCACGGCCGCATGGTCGGAGGGAAACGAGGGGTCGGCGCTTTTTTCCGCAATGAGGCGGGTGATGCTCACGTCGTAGGGACGCTGCCTATGGACGAACAAGATGATCAATTGATTGATGACGACGCTCAGGCTCGTCGCAAGTCCGCAGCGGAGGGCAAGGTGGCGCTGCGCAACACGGCAAGTTTTGGACCACCACCGCAAGATGATGAGCGCCACCATGAGGTAGGGACCACTGGCCGACAGCGCGCAAATCGCGCCGTCGACAAGCGGAGCATGTCCCGCGAAGGAATTGATCCACGCCGTAAGCGCTTCGTCGATGCCAAAAAAGCCAAGAAATAGAGTGTTCAAGCTAAAACGACTCCCATGCGACCAGGACGCTCCTCCGTCGTCTCTTGAGACTATGTCGCCGGACATGTCCCCGAGATGACGCCTGGATTACGAATTCGTCATCAATCTTCACCGCGCAAATGCCCGAAAAGTGTGCAACGATACGTCATCTTACGGCCGCTAGACCGAGAGTGCCAGCATGCACATCCTCGTCATTGAGGACGAAAAAAAAACGACGGACTACCTGAGGCGCGGGCTGTCCGAGAACGGCTTCGTCGTCGACTCCGCGAGTGACGGAGAAAGCGGGCTGGAGCGCGCCCTCAATGGCGACTTCGACCTCGTGATTTTAGATGTCATGTTGCCCCGGCGCGACGGATGGTCGGTCCTCGAGAGTCTCCGGAATGCCGGCAATGAGACGCCAGTCCTCTTCCTCACAGCCCGCGAGGCGGTCGAGGCGCGGGTCAAGGGCTTGCAGCTCGGCGCTGATGACTATCTGGTCAAGCCCTTCGCGTTTTCGGAGCTGGTGGCGCGGGTCCGAACCGTTCTACGTCGCGGCGCGCAGCGGCTCGCCGAAGTGACGCGTGTCGGCGATCTGGAGATTGACTTTACCCGCCACAAGGCAGGTGAAACCGGGAACGGCGCCACGCGCATCGCTATCGGCGTCGGCGCGGCGACCGCCATTGCGATTCCCGCATACATCGCCTCTCATCGAGGTCGTGATCTCGACTGGCGCAAGGATTGGCCGCTGGTCGCGACCGGATTTTTAGGGCTAGTCGTGCTCAGTTTCGACTTCACGAATTCGTATGAAGATGCAATGCGCGGAGTCGTGCAATGGAACGAACGTGCGGAGTCGACCTTTAACGGCGCCCATCCCACCGCGCCTTGATGGTCGCAAGGCGCGGAAATGGAGCTGCCCGGGGCCCCGTACGCCCCTTCAATTCACGGCAGATGCACGGCATTGCTTTCCAACGTCACCGCGGTCTGCGCCAGCGCCCGGCCGTTTAGCGCGGCGCCGGTCTTTAGCGCGATCAGCGTATGAGACAGGATCGTGCCCTCGAGGCGCGCCGTCGTCCCGACAGTCACCTGACCGGCGACCTGCCAAAAGATGTTCCTGGCCTGCGCCCCACCTTCGAGCATCACTTGCATGCCGTTGGCCTCGGTCAAATCGCCCGCAATCTGGAAGATCCAGACATCGTTGGGGCCGCCCGAGAGCTTGACGTCCGTCGTGATGGAGACGCCGGTTCCCCACTTGTAGAGGCCGGCGGCGATGGTTTGCCCACCGATTTCTCCGGCGCCCAACTCAGTGGCGTCCGGCGAGGGCCGGCCTGCGGCGTCCGTATAGGCGATCTCCATGTCGCCGACCGCCGCGGTCAGATAGGTCGCGTCGGTCTGACCACATGCAGGACCGGTAGCATCGACTACCCATATCCTTCCGCTCACCTGCACACAGTCCAGAGCGACGATCGCGGCGCCAGTGATGGGGCTGGTTCCAATGTCACCGGTAATGGCGGAAGGCGGGACGTTAGTGACGCCGGCTTTCGATAGAATGACGAAATTTCCAGCCATGCCAAGCGCGACGGGCGCCGGGCCCGTCGGCTTGGCGGCGCCCTCCGTAAAGGTCCAGGAGTTAGCGGAATTGCCAGGAGTGACGGCCGCAGCGGGGGTGGAGGTATCGTCCCCTGGCATTTGCCCACAGCCTGCCAGGGAAAGGGTGAAGGACAGGACCACAAACGAGCTCTCGAGCGTTCTTAACATAAAGGCTCCTCTATTTTACCGGGACTTGTTTCGCAGTAAGGGCGCACCGCCCGGCTTGTTCCGACTTCCGCTTCGCAACGTCCGTTGCATCGAGCGGCGGCCGAAAGGCGCCGGGGTTTGATTCCATGCCGGGGAAACTCGCCGTCTTTCGGCGGGAGCTTGGGGCCTCATCGACGATTCGGACGAGCACCAAAAACGTTTCGCCACGGACGTCCTCGTTATCCTCATAAACCGCAAGGTCCATTTCCTCCTCTCTTGCAGTCTGTCGGTTCGTTCTCGCTGCGTCTTGATGAACATCACCCAAATGACAGTGAAGCATGGGAAATCCGGGGTTCAGAACCCCGGGCTTCAGCGGCGCGACGCCCCGAAGCACGAGTTGCGTCACGGCGTCAGCCGCTCGACCCGTCGCAGGACGGGAGTGGACCGGATGGGGATTTACGAATCCCGACCGACAAATCAACGCAAAGATCACTCGCCGACACGCCCGGCGTCCGCATGGATCGGGCGAGGCCGTCGGCGAACACGACGCGGGACTGGCGCCGTACGATCTGTGAGTCCGGGCGTCGACGGGATCCCGATCTGGTGGCAAGATGGCGGCCTGTCCTGGTAGCGAGGACAGGTTCGGCACTTCGGCGACCCGCGACGGCGGCGCAGACGCCGTCGCGAAGTGGGTCGATCACGGTCGTCGGATCTTTCACGCAAGCCGCGGAGCTCTTGACCGCCCTGCCCGCCGTTGCCGCGCACACGCAGCTCGTCGACGCCGCGTACCTCAGCCGCCGGCGCGGCCCTTGTTGTAGCGCGCAAAGGCCTTTTCCGTCTGCTCTTTGGCTTTGGTGAGCGCGGCCTTCGGGTCTTCGCCGGCGGTCAGGATGCGCTCCATGGCGGCATCGATGCTCTCGCGAAGCTCCGGAAAGACGCCGAGCAGCGCGCCGGCGGTCGCCGGCATATCGGGCGAGGCGCGGAGCTGGTCGATCGCGGTCTTGGCCGCGGGGTGTTCCTTGTAGAACCCTTCGGCTTCGAGCTCCGCGATGAGGTCGAGGCGGATCGGAAAATAGCCGGTGTTGGTATGCCATTTGCGTTGCATCGGCTTGGAGGCCATCCACTTCACCAGCTCGTAGGCCGCCTTCTTCTCGGCGTCAGGCTTGTCCTTGAGGATCCAGAGCGAGTTGCCGCCGATGATCGTGCCGCCCTTCGCCTTCGGATCCTTGGCCGGCAGGGGCGCCGTCAAGACCTGAAAAGGCGCCTTTTTCTGGATCTCGAAGACGTCGCTCGTCGACGTGACGAGCATCGCGGCGCGCCCGGCCAGGAAATTTTCCTCGGCCGGATCCCAGCCGCGGCCGACATTGGCGAACGTGCCTTCCCTGACCATTCCGGCCCACATCGTCACGAAGGCCAAGGCCTCGGGCGTGACGAAATTGGCGACCGTCGCCCGGTCCTTGCGGCCGTTGTCGTTGTTCACCAGGGTTTGGCCCTGGCGCGCCAAAAACTGCTCGAAAAACCACGAATGCAGCGGCCAGGTGATGCCGACCGTCTTGGTCGCTTTGTTGGTCAGCTTACGGCTATCCAGGACGAGTTCGTCAAAGGTGGCGGGCGGCGCGGCGATGCCGGCTTTTTTGAAGGCGTCGGCATTGTAGTAAATGATGGGATTCGACGTGGCGAACGGCAGGGAATAGAGCCTGCCGCCGATCTGATAGTAATGCTGAAGCTGCGGCAGCAGCTCTTTCGCCGGAAAGGCCGGGTCCTTGTCGATGAAGTTCTGGAGCGGCTCGACGGCGCCGGTATCGATCATGACCTGGGTGCCGATGTCGGTGATCTGGACGACGTTCGGCCCGACCTTGGCGAGGATCGAGGTCCGGGTCTTGTTCAGGCCCTCTTCATAGGTGCCGATGAACTGGGTCACCGCCTTGATCTTTCCTTTATATTCGGGCGCCTGATTGAACGCCTCGACCATCTCGCCGAGCAGCTTGCCCTTTTCCCCGGCCATCGAATGCCAGAATTGGACGGTGATTTCCTCGGCATGGCCGGTGGCGGCGAATCCGAGGGTCAGAAGTGCGACCAAAAGACGGGTCGGGCTAAGCATCATGAATCTCCGATCAAAAGAAGGATCGACGAACCAAATACCACGGGAATCCGGGCGAGTCATGCCGAATACGAGCGCCGCTTCGCCCCTCCGGCGCTAGCCTTTCAGGCCGGCCATGGTGATCCCGCGGATGAACTGCTTCTGGGTGGCGACGAACAGCAGGATCGTCGGCGCGATGAGCATCGTGGTCGCGGCCATGACCACGCCCCAGCTCGTCGACTCGTTCTGCGAGCGGAACATGCCGATGGCGATCTGGACCGTCTGCATCGCCGTCGACTGCGTCGCGACGAGCGGCCAAAGGTACTGGTTCCACGCGTTCACGAACGCATAGATGGCAAACGCCATGATCGCCGGCATCGACAGCGGGACGACGAACTGGAAGAGAAACCGCAGCCGCGACGCGCCGTCGAGGTAAGCCGCTTCCTCGAGCTCCTTCGGAATGGCCTGGAAAAACTGGTGGAGCAGGAAAATGCCGAAGCCCGAAGCCGCGAACGGCACGACCAGGGCCGCGTAAGTGTCGAGCCAGCCGAGCGAGACCATCGTGAAATAGTTCGGGATGATCGTGACCTCGCCGGGGACCATCATGGTGGCGACGATGAAGCCGAGCACGAGCTTCTTGCCGCGAAAATTCAGGCGGGCGAGCGCGAACGCCGCCAGGATCGCGGTGCCCACCTGCAGGAGCGTCATGGCCGTGGCGACGATCAGGGAGTTGAGGAGAAAGCGGCCGAGCGGCGCGGCGTGCAAGGCTTCGACGTAGTTCGCCGCCATCAGCCGCGTCGGCAGGAGCAGGGGCGGATACTGGATCACTTCGCCACGGCTCTTGAACGAAATACAGAGCAGATAAAAGATCGGAAAGAACTGCACGAGGGCCGGCAGGGTCAGGAAAAGGGTCGCCAGCAAACGCCGCCGGCGGGCGCGGTTAGCCATAATGGACCCGCCTTTTCGCGACGTAAAACTGGAGCGCCGTGGCGCCCATGATGATCAGGAAGAGGATCACCGCCTGCGCCGAGGCGTAGCCCGCCCGGAAATTGACGAAGGCATCCCGATACAGGTTGTAGACCAGGGTATTCGTGGCGCCCGCCGGGCCGCCGCCGGTGAGGATGTGGATCTGGCCGAAGGTCTGGAACGAGTTGATCACGGAAACGACGGCGACGAAGAAGATCGTCGGCGAAATGATCGGCAGGATGACGTAGCGAAAGCGCTGGACGGCGTTGGCCCCGTCGATGATCGCCGCTTCCTTGAGGTCCGGACGCACGGACGCCAAGCCGGCGAGGAGGAAGATCACGTTGAAGCCGATCTCTTTCCAGACGGTGGCGACGCTGACCGCGGCCAAAGCCCAGGTCGGATCACCCAGCCAATTCGGCCCGGTCACGCCCGCCTGATCGAGGACGTAGTTCAGATACCCAGCGGTCGGATTGTAGAGAAAAATCCACAGCATCGCCGCCATCGCCGACGAGATCGCCACCGGCATCAGGAAAATGGTGCGGAACAGGCCGTGCACGAAAGGCTGCGCGTCGAGCCCCAGGGCCAGCCCCAGGCTGATCAGGACCGATGGGATCACCGTATAGCCCATGAAGAGGGCGGAGATTCGGATGCTCTGCCAATAGTCGTCGGCGCTCACCAAGGCGGCGTAGTTTTCGCCGCCGATGAAGACGGAGCTGCGGGTAAAAGGGTCGACCTCGCGGAGGCTCAAGTTCAGGGATTGGAGCGCCGGGAAGACGACGAAGACGCCGAGAATCAGCAGCGTCGGGGCGAGGAGCAACCAGGCGAGCAAGGGCGACTGCTTCATCGGCCCGGCCCGTTCACCCGCCGTCCGTCCGCGGCGAAGAAAAACAGGTCCCGGGGCGCGACGGCAAGGGGCACGCTCGCGTCGAGCTCGGGAAAAGGCTCGCTCTTGAGCTCGGCGACGAGGGTGGCCTCGCCCCGCGCCAGGTGGACGTGGGCCGTGACGCCGAGCGGCTCGATTAACCGCACGATTCCTTGTCCGAGGGCGAGCAGGTCGTCGGCCGCGGGGCGTCCGAGCACCGTTTTCTCCGGCCGAAAACCGAACGAGGCGGCGCCGGCCGGCGGCGTGCCGGGGAACTCCGCCACCGGCAGGAAATTCATCGACGGGGTACCGATGAACGAGGCGACGAAGCGCGTCTGTGGATCCCGGTAGACCTCGAGCGGCGGCCCGACCTGCTCGAGGTGCCCGTGGTGCATGACCGCCACGCGGTCGGCCAGGGTCATCGCCTCGACCTGGTCGTGCGTCACGTAGATGATCGTGGAGTGAAGTCGCCGGTGCAGCAGCGAAATTTCCGAGCGCATCTTGACGCGCAGCTGGGCGTCTAAGTTCGACAACGGCTCGTCGAACAGAAAGACCGCCGGCTGGCGCACCATGGCGCGGCCCATCGCCACGCGCTGCTTCTGGCCGCCCGACAGCTGGCCCGGCTTCTTGGCCAATTGCGCCTCGATATCGAGGATTTTGGCGGCATCCATGACGCGGCGCTCGATCTCGGCGGGCGGCAGCTTCGCCATTTTGAGCGCGAAGGCCATATTGTCGCGTACGGTCATATGGGGATAGAGGGCGTAGTTCTGGAAGACCATCGCGACGCCCCGCTCTTTGGGGCTCAGATCGTTGACGACCCGGCCGTCGATGCTGATCGACCCGCCGGACACGTCCTCCAGCCCCGCCACCATGCGGAGCAACGTGCTTTTGCCACAGCCCGAGGGGCCGACCAGCACCATGAACTCGCCGGACCGGACCTGCAGGTCCAGGCTGCGGATCACGGAATGGGCGCCGAAATGCTTTTGAACGTTCTTGACGTCGACCGTTGCCATGAACCACGCCTGCCGGGGGTAAATCCAAAGGGGCCTAAGGTAGCAGCGATGCCAGGCTCCGGCGAGCCGCTAAATCGACCGGGGAGCGCCTTTCGTCTTTGACAAATTCCTCAATCACACGAATGATCTCCGCCATTCGGCGCCGTCTTTGGGCGCGCGCTGTGGCCGGCGGCAAATGTAGGAGCGTGAGCGTGAAACTGCATCAAGCGGTAGTGATCGTTGGCCTGGCTGCGGGCGCCCTCGGAACCGCCAGCACGGTCCGGGCCGAAGGAGCGGTGGCCGACAACGGCGCGTCCGGCGTCAATTTGGCCTCCGACCCGCCGCTCAATACGACCGAACCCGAGGTGGCGCCTTCGAAGTCGGGCAAGGCCCCGGCAGTCGTCCAGTACCTGGCCATCCTGCCGGAAGGCAAGACGCTGCCCGAGGGCGTCTATCGGGTGCGTATCCCGTTTCGCAATGCGACGGCGACGTCGGGCTTC
>JAYVWD010000239.1:0-1649 GCA_043786345.1 Pseudomonadota bacterium | reverse complement strand
CGGAGGGCCTCCATGCGCTCCAGCTCGAGATGGCGCAGGACGTCTACATGAACGAGCCCGAAGCGCGGCGCGACCCGGCGTCGGTCGCCCGGATCCAGCCGCTTTTGCGCCAGACCCTGCTCGCGCTGGCCGCCCGGCTCGCGGGGCTCGCCTGATGCGCCGGCTGACCTGCGCCGCGCTGCTCACGCGCAACGGCTGGATCGACCGCCCCGTCATCACCCTCGACGCGGAAGGCTGCGTCGCCACCATCGAGTCCCGCGGCGCCGCCGGCACGGGCGCGCTCGAAGACCTGGGCGGCTATGTCGTCCCCGGCTTCCCGAACGCGCACTCGCACGCCTTCCAGTATGCGATGGCCGGCCTCGCCGAGCACCGGGCGACGGGCGGCGCCGGCGCGCAGGACGACTTCTGGAGCTGGCGCGAGGCGATGTACGGCCTGGCGCGGCGCATCTCGCCCGCGCAGATGGAGGCGGTCGCCGCCTGCGTCTATGCCGAAATGCTGCGCCACGGCATCACCGCCGTCGCCGAGTTCCACTACCTGCACCACGCGCAAGGCGGCGTTCATTACGCGAATCCCGCGGAGATGAGCGCGCGGTTGATCGCGGGCGCGCGGACGGCCGGCATCCACCTGACCCTCGTCCCGGTTTTCTACGCGCGGGGCGGCTTCGACAAGCCGGCGAGCGCCACACAGGCCCGGTTTTTGTCACAGAATCCCGGCGGCTACCGCGCGCTGCTGGCGGCCGTCCAGAGCCTCGCGACGGGGACTCCGGACCTCGTCGTCGGCATGGGCGTCCACTCGCTCCGCGCCGTGCGCGAGGCCGACGTGCGCAGCCTCCTCGGAGAGGCCTTCGCCGGCCCGATCCACCTGCACATCGCCGAACAGCAAAAGGAGGTCGACGACTGCCTCGTTCACCTCAAAAAACGGCCGGTGCAGTGGCTGCTCGACGAGGTCGAGGTCGATGCCCGCTTCCACCTCGTCCACGCGACCCATATGGACGACGACGAGACCGCGCGCCTTGCGCGGAGCGGCGCCACCGCCGTCCTCTGCCCGTCCACCGAAGGCAACCTCGGCGACGGCTTCTTTCCCCTGCAAAAATACGCCGCGCTCGGCGGCCGCTTCACCATCGGCACCGACAGCCAGATCGGGTTGTCGCCCCTCGAGGAGCTCCGCTGGCTCGACTACGGACAGCGCCTGCGCCTCGAAAAACGCAACGTGGCGTGCACGAAGCCGGGCGACGACAGCGGCGAGCGGCTCTTCCGCGAGGTCTGGGAATCCGGCCAGCGCGCGCTCGGCCTCGCCGGCGACGCCGCCCCGACGTACTTCGCGCCGGGCCGGCCCTTCGACGCGCTCGTCCTCGACCCCGACCACCCGGCGCTGTTCGCCAAGCCGCCGGAGCGGCGGCTTTCGGCGCTGATCTATGCGGGGGACGCCTCCATTTTCAAGGCCGTCCTCCGCCGCGGCAGCCCGCTCGTCATAGGGGGCGTACACGTGCGGCGTGAGGCGATCCTGGCGGCGTATCGGGATCAGGTCGGGCGTTTTTAGGGGCGCAACCGTCGGTACTTGATAGAAGAAAGTTCTTCGCTTTAGGGTCGATCCGACGTCGGGGGGGGCTCCCCAGCATTTGTAAAGTAGCAATCACGCCATGCATACC
>JAYVWD010000238.1:0-7042 GCA_043786345.1 Pseudomonadota bacterium | reverse complement strand
CTCGGTCGGGCGGGAGGCGGCGATCCTGCTCGTCTACGCCGTGCTCGGCGCGGCAGGGGCGAAGTGGCTGTTCAAGTGGTACTAAAACAAGCAGAGCGCCGGATGGGCCCGAAGCCATTGCTTCTTGTGGCCCGGGGCGGCGGGAAAGCGCGCCGCGGTCCAGCCGGAGGCGGCGAGCGCGTCGCGCCCGGCGCGGGCGACGCTGTAGGTCATGAGGACGGCCTGCGGGGCCGCGGCGGCGCGGACGGCGGCAAACCAGGCGGGCGACCACATCGCCGGGTTTTTCTCGGGGGAAAACGGGTCCTGCCAGACGAAATCGAACGGGCCTTCGAGGTTGGCGACGGCGGCGTCGCCGAGCGCGATGCGCCAGCGGCAGACGGTGTCGGGGCGGAGCGGGTGGGCGATCGTCGCCGCGCGGTCCGCGGCGAGCGCGCGGCACCAGCTCTTCTGCGCCGGCGTCCAGTTCGCCTGCCAGGGCGCCTCGCCGGTCGCCAGGGCGTCGACGAGCGCAGAATTGACCTCGAGGCTCTGGATCCCGAGCCGCCCCGGCGCGGGCGCCGCGGCCCAGGCCGCGATGGTCTGGACGGCGTTGTAGGCGAGGCCTAAGCCGACATCGAGCACGCGGACGTCCCGGCCGGCGGCGAAGGCCTCCAGGATGCCGCTCGCCTCGACATAGAGCAGCCGCGCCTCCGCCGTCGCCCCGAGCCGCGAATGATATGCCTCGCCGTGGTCCGGGTGGAGGAGGCTCAGGCTTCCGTCGTCGGTCGCGAGGACCGTGCCCAGGTGAAATTCGGGGTCTATTTGCATGAGGGGCTTTTACGCTCTGGACAAGGTACCGAACAAGCTGGTAACCAAAAGGTTCTGCTTTTCTTCGGATATCGGGGCGTAGCGCAGTTGGTAGCGCGTCTGGTTTGGGACCAGAAGGTCGCAAGTTCGAATCTTGTCGCCCCGACCATTTAAGCAAATCAAGACGTTGAAGCCCGGTTTGAACCAGATGTTCGAACCGGGCTTCGTCATTGCGTCGAACCAGCTCTCTCAAGCCGCGCCTTTGCGGCTGTAACGAGCCTCGTTGATCTCCTGAACTTTCTTGAGGTCCGGGTCAGAAACCTTCGACTCGACGTCGCCGAGCATGTTTCGGATCGCTCCGGGCCTTGCAAGCTCCTGGCAGAGCCTTTCGACGGCCAACAAGGCTTGCGACTTGGAGATCTTCTGATCGCCGCGGAGGATCTTCGAAACCTTCGACTTTTGGCAACCGAGGAGGTTGCCGAATTCTTCTTGATTGACTCGCAAACAAACCATGATCGCGCGAACCACCTTTGCGGGGATCGCAAAGTCCGGATCCGAGATCGATCGGCGATAGTTCAATTTAACGAACTCAGCGGCCGCCACACGTGTCAGGCGGTCGATCTCCGTCGACGAAAGAGAGCGACGCCCGTTTTCGGAAACCCCGAAATCGACGTCTTCGACTACAACATCCCCAAAGGGATTTTTGAAGAGATATTCGCGTTCTTTGATTCTCTTGATCATTGCCGCCCTCCCGCCGAGACAACCAGGATCAGCTTTCCCTGATCATCTTCTTCGAATTCGATGACGAGTCTTACGGAATTCTCGTCGATATCTTTGGTGCGCCAGTAAAAACGTACCCCACGGTATTGCGCATCCGTTGTGTCTTCAAATGTTCCCTGTCCCATTTTAACGAGGGAAACTACTTCGTCGAACGTGTAACCGCGCTCAGGATGGTCGTCGATTACATGGTCCGTACACACGTCGATGCGATTCAATTTCCTCAATGCATGAAATTGCTTTTTGGCCTCGGTCAAGTTCACTTGGCCCACTCTCCCTCTACACGTTGTCTCATCGGAGTGTCCAGGGGAAACTTTATATATTTGATTCATCTATCTGATTTAAAAGATGAAAATATGTTTCCAAAGGAAACAGCAGTTAAAGGTCTGCTTGCCAAACCCGAGCAAAACCTAGCATGGAGAGAATTGCAAACGACATCCGCGTCCGTTTCGACCCGTCATGCGGCGACGGAAAATTCCGCAATCGCAGTTCTAAGCTCCTCCAGTTTCCCCGACCATTCAAGAAAATCAAATAGTTGAAGCCCGGTTCGATCGCAAGATTCGAACCGGGCTTCGGCGTTTAATATCTCTAACATCTTAGCCAGTTGCGTTAGTATCTAAATTTATATACAAAAAAAACCGATAAGGTCTATAAGAGGGGAGTAGCGGAGGTTGAATTGAAGAAGCGGGATCTAGAGAAGGCCCTCGCGGACCTTGGGTGGTCCTTCAAACGTGAAGGCGGAAACCACGAGATCTGGAGTAACGGCAAACGCAGTATTCCCATCCCGCGACATAAAGAGATCAACGAGCGTCTCGCCAAGCACATCATCGAAGATGCGAAGAAGGGATAGCGAATGTTTCTCAAAGGGCGTGTATGGAAAGACGACAGCATGTGGCTGGTCGAATGTCCGGCCCTGCAGGCGATGACCCAAGGTCATACGAAAAAAGAAGCTCTTGAGATGCTCGTCGATTGGGTCCGCTCAATCTTAGAGAAGGATGACTTTCCCGTCGAAGTTACGTCGAAGGGCGAGGACGTGGTGCTCAAAGTCCTGGACCCGAAGCCGATTCTTGCTCTGATGGTAGAGCGCAATCGCAACGCCCAAGGTTTAACGCTCCAAGAAATCGCCGATCGCCTTGGCGTCAAGGGGCGCGCGGGCGTCAAGCAGTACGAAACCGGAAAGCACGATCCAGGTTTTACCAAGGCTCAAGAGCTTTTTGATGCGCTTGGATATGAAATGCAGATCGAGTTGATTCCCAAGAACAAGAGAGCCTGACATACGGACAGCTAGTCAGACTTGTCGCCCCCCTCTGACTTAGGAAGAAAAGCGTGGCTAGCTTCGATGACGCCGACGCTCGAATCTCTTCATTTGCAGTCATTCCGATGTTGCCTAGCTCTAATCTGACCTAAAGCGGCGCTCGTAAGATGATGCTCTGGAAGAGAGATCTGCAAAGTCGAGGTGTTGGCAAAGAGAGTCCGCGAGCGCAGTCAACTGGCAAGCAGAAGGCTAAGCTGCGGACCAGACAAAACTTTAGATTATAGCAACTTCACAACTGCGCTTAGGCTATTCGCACACTCAGTTACACGGTCAGTCCTGACATGGACTTGCGTCCCGTGGACATCGTAGGTACCGCCAGTCAGGTCTTGCAACAGAATCCCGCAATGTGCCGCAACGACCCCCGCAGTGTTGAAATCGCGAACATCAATTGCGTATTTCTTTTCGAACTGACTTTCTGTTTTCGGCGCCGATGGTCTTGGCGTGAAATGCTGAGGTGCTGCGGAAAAAGTTGACCACAACTCCGTCGTTACTGCACCGGAAAGCGCTGAGAATGCTGTGGGCCAATGTTCCAAAGCTGTGCCGGCAAATATGCGTTGAACGCCAGGGTAGGTCACAGTTGATAAAGCCACGGTTGAAGGCATTTTGAATGCCCCGGTAATAGAGTAGGCCGCCCCTGGGGTCCTGGAAAACGGCCCCCTCCCCGAGGGAGGAGGCCCTGTCCGCTTCCCAGACGATGCCTGGCTCATAGACCGCGTATATGTCCCACGCGGTCCTGTTCAGCCCCAGTGTTCCAATAAAAGCCACGCCGACGTTGCGGTCGCGATCCCAGTAGTCCGTGACCCGAGGGTCGCTCAAAGATCGCAGTCGCGATTTGGCGGAGTCGAAGCTGTCGTTCTTGAGCATCGGCAGCCATACGACGAAACCACGAAGTCGGTCCGAAGAGTTGCTCGCGAAGACACCTTTAAAGACTTCGGGTTCTTCCTGGAATCCGCTAGCATCAGAGAATGTCCGGCCCCTACAATGTCTCAGCGGGGCTCACGGACTCATTCCCAACCGCGACGGCGCTGGCCAATGCCGTTCGGGCGTTCCTCAGGATACTGAACGCCGAACGCGCAAACAGGACCGACAAGCCGAGACCGACCGCCAAGTCCGGCCATGGCGTCCTGGTCCATTGAACCAGCCCCGCGGCGGCGAGAACCGAGACGTTCGCCACGATATCGTTACGCGAGCATTCCCACACGGAAGCCATGTTCACGTCGTCATTTCGATGACGGGTCAGCAAATAGAGGCAGAACGAGTTGGCGACGAGGGCAAGCGTCCCGATGCCACCCATCAAGCCCGCTTCGGGAGCCTCCCGAAAGACCGTCCGATAAACCGCCGAGCCGAGAACGAAGAGCGCCATGACGCCGATGATGCCCGACTTGAAGAGGGCGGACCGGGCCTTCGCGCGCAAGCCGCGTCGCACGACGAAGATGCTGGTCCCGTAGGCAATCGCGTCACCTAACATATCGACCGAATCCCCCGTGAGCGCCAGCGACCCTGCCATGACGGCCCCGACCGTCTCGACGAGGAACATAGTGGCGTTGATCCAGAGGACGACCCAGAGCGTCGATTCCTGACGCTTCGCGACCGCCTCGAGATCGCAGCTTTTGTTGCTACAGCAATCGGACATCAGAGGGGACCCTTTCCTACACGGCTCAATTCACGCAGTGCCAAGGCTGCCGGAGACAGTCATCGAAAAAGTCCGATGAATTAGAGGCCGGCAATGAGGACCTTGAGTCGTCGCATCGCATTCTGGTCGATACAGTAACAGGTGCGCGGCCCGTCGATCTCACCGGTAATGAGCCCCGCCTCTTTCAAGGCTTTCAGGTGCTGAGAGACCGTCGACTGCGCAAGGTCGAACTCTTCGGCGATCTCGCCGCAAACACAGGCAGCCTTCTGGGCCAAGATCCGTAGGATTTTGACGCGGGCCGGGTGCCCCACCGCTTTTGCAAGGATCGCGAGGTCGTCATCGGCCTCATCGCCTTCGATCGGACGGGAATCTGGACGAAGCGCTTGAGGCCTACATGATTTCTTGATTTGCACCAGTTTTGTTTCCATCGTAGAAATACGATAAAGGACCGGTCGCCACCAGACAAGAGCGTTTTACGAACGCTTGGTAAAACAAGGAGAGCCCATGCGAGCCCATATGTCGATCAATGTCAGAAACCTCATAAGTTCCGTGGAGTTTTACTCGAAGGTTTTCGGCACTGCCCCGCAGAAGCAGAGCGAATCCTATGCAAAATTCGACCTGCGCGAGCCGGCGCTCAACTTCTCGATGCACGAGGCGCGCGACGGTCGGCAGGCGAGCCGGTTGAACCACCTCGGAATCGAGGTGGCCTCGGCCGATGAGGTCGAAGCGTGGTCGCGCCGGCTAGAGGAGGTGGATATCCTCATCAAGCCCGAGCAGAACACGGAGTGCTGCTTTGCGAGGCAGGACAAGGTCTGGTTCCACGATCCAGATGGCAATGCCTGGGAAATCTTCTTCGTTCACGAGCAGCTCCCGGTCGCCGGCGCGGAGCCGCCGAAGAAAGCGGCAGCTTGCGGCCCTGGCACGGGTTGCTGCTGATGGCGACCAAAGCCTCCCTGGCGAGCAAGATGGCGGCGGAGTTCATCGGTACTTTCGCGATCGTCTTCGCGGGCTGCGGCGCGGTCATGGTCGCCGAGAGATTCCCCGGCTCGGTTGCAGGCGGAGCGATCCCGGTCGTCTTCGGTCTAACCGTGGCTGCGATGATCTATGCGGTAGGGCACATCTCGGGGGCGCACTTCAATCCGGCCGTAACGGCGGCCTTCGCCGTCGCTCGGCACTTTCCGGTGCGACAGATTCCCGCGTATTGGGCGGCCCAATTCGTCGGCGCGTTCGCCGCAACCGGGCTCCTGTATGCGCTGCTGCCGCCGGGATCCACGTTTGGAGCCGCTGTCCCACACGTGAGCGTCCCCCAGGCTGTCGGGTGGGAAGTCGTGCTGACCTTTTTTCTCATGTTCGTGATCATTGCGGTCGCGACCGATACCCGCGCCGTCGGCACCATGGCCGGCGCCGCCATAGGCTCGACCGTTACGCTTGCGGCCTACGTCGGAGGCCCCGTCACGGGTGCGGCCATGAATCCTGCTCGCGCACTCGCGCCGGCCTTCGCCGAAGGTCAGCTGACCTCACTCTGGATCTATTTCGTCGGCCCCCTCGTAGGCGCCGTCGCGGCCGCGAAGCTTTACGAATGGATTCGCTGCCACTCTCAGGAAGCCGAGGACACGCCGTCCAAGTCCGGCGCCGCAGGAGGATGTTGCTGAATGAAAAACTATCTTTTCATGTGCGTCGCAAACAGCGCTCGAAGTCAGCTCGCTGAGGGGTTGGCACGGTCAATGGTCGGCGACGGGGCCCGCGTCGAAAGCGCCGGCTCCGCTCCGACGAGCGTAAATCCGTTTGCAGCAAGGGCTCTCACCGAGGTGGGGATCGACATCTCCAAGCATCGATCGAAGACTTTTGACGAACTGCCCGAGGACTTCCTGAAATCCCTCGACGCCGTCATCACGCTCTGCCAGGAAGAGGTCTGTCCGGTGCTGCCCTACCAGGCGAGGCGCCTCCACTGGCCACTGCCGGACCCAGCAGGTAAGGGCGGGACGGAGGAGGAGCAGTTTCAGCGGTTTCGCGATACCAGGGACGAGCTTAGAATGCGTCTTCGCAGCTTTCTGGACGGCGAGTAAGATCGCACCCAATAGACCTACATCCCGCTACTTCGAGACTAGAGCCGCCTTGACCGCGTCCGGGATTTTGTCCGCTTTCGTCAGCAGGAGGCTGACCTTCCAGAGTTCCTCGTCGCCAAGGCTCGCGGAAAACCCCGGCATCCCCGTCAGGCGGATGCCGTTCTTCGCCTTCCAGAACACTTCCCCGGCCGGATCTTCGGATACCATGTCCTTGGGATCGAAGAGCTGCGGCGGCGCGGGGAAAAGACCCTTGGCGATCGCGGTCGGGGGCTCTCCCGGGCGACCGTGGCAAACTGCGCATTTTCCGGCATAGATTTTTGCGCCGGCCACCAACGCCTCTTCGGATACGGGAATCGGGCTCTGCAGGTCCTCGCTCCCCTTGAGCGCCGCGTCGAGGGCCATCCCAGCGATGGCCCGCTCGAACGGCAGCGGCCCGCCCGCCGTCGCGACCGGCATGCCGCCCAT
>JAYVWD010000237.1:0-3207 GCA_043786345.1 Pseudomonadota bacterium | reverse complement strand
ACGACTTGGACGACGCCCTTGACGATGCCGCTGCCGGGGACCTCGGGCGGAATGGTGTCGAGGACGCCGCCGAGCCAGAACGAGACGCGGTTGCGGCCGTGGCCGAGGACCTCGGAGGAGCGGATCGTGTGGCACATGGTTTCGGCGGCGTCGCTGAGCGCGAGGCCCTCGAAGCGGTAGTTGTAGAATTGCGCGAGGTCGGCGACGTTCGCGGCTTTGCTCACCTGCATCGGCATGCCGACGGACCCGGGGGCGTTGAGGCGCATCTGCTCGATGCCCTTGACGACCGCGGCCCGGTCCCAATGCTTCGCGATCTGCAGGTTGACCGCGGTGAGTCCCGCCGCCGTCTTGACGAAGTGGCCCGTCAGGCTCTTCGTCGCGTCGAAGCCCGAGGCGAACGGGGTCTTGTCGGCGACGTGTTGGTCGTGAAGCTTCACGACCTCGACGCCGTCCGGAATCGTGACGAGATAGGCCCGGATGAGGGCGTAGTAGCGGCCGACGAACGGCACGGCCGCGGCGACGTGCAGGGACGCCCCGACGGCGAGGTTATTGGTCGCGAGGGTGTTGAGGCCCATTGCGGCGTGGTTCGCCATGGCGAGCGACGCCGTATCGGCGGCTGTTTCCACGGTCATTTTTTGTTCGGCCGTGCGCCCGATGAGGACGCTGTAACCGAGTGCGGCGAACAGGACGAGGATGAAGAAGATGAAGAAGACGGTGATCGATCCGCGCTCGCCGCCGCCGTGGAATTTCGGACTTCTCACGTCAGTTCTCCAGAATCTTGCCGCCGAGGTCGCCCGGCTTGAGGTTGGTCAGCAGGGACTCGACCGCTTTTTGCGGCTCGTCCTTGAGGCGATCCAGCTGGTTTTGCACCATGGACTGGGCGCCGCTTTCGAGCTTGTCCTCGAGCACCTTCACCGCCTTGTCGCCGAGCTGGGTCAGGGCCTCGTCGAGGAAGGTGCTCGCGATCTGCTTGACGCCTTCGGTGATCGCCTCGTCGACGGCGACGCCGCCCGGGACGATCGCGAGGACGATCGACAGCGCGAGCTTGGCGCTGGCGATGCCCTTGATCGCGGTGAGAAAGGCGCGCTGCTTCTGGTCCGCCGTCCCGCTGCCTCCGCACGCCGAGCTCCCCGCCAGCCGGGTCATGCAGCGGGTCTGGATCCCGCCGCTGGAATCGCTGAACGAGCCGTCGGCGCCCCACCCGCTTTTCGTCAGCCCCATCGCCATGCCGGCGAACCCGAAGCTTTTATGGGCGTTCGGATGAAACCCGGCCTCGGAGCGGGTGAAAAAAGTCTGGCCGTAGTGCCGCGACTTGCCGAGGACCTCGCCGCGCACCCCGGCGGAACTGTTGGCCGCGACCTCGGCGACGACGCTCATCGCCCGCTGCATCGCGTTGGCCTCGCCCTTTACGTTGGTCTCGACGACGCACTTGCGGACGGGGTCTTCCATGAAGATGCGGAACCTCTGGCCGGGGCCCTCGATCCCGTCGACGACGCGCACGCCCAGGACGCCGACGGTCGCCGTCGTGCGGGAGATCGTGTCGAAGCTTGATCCGGCGGCGCCGTCGCCGGCCACCGTTTGCACGCCGGTTTGGGCGCCCATCCGGCGGGTGACGGCGGCCGTATCGATCGTCTCGATTTGAACCGAAAACCCTTCGGCATCATTGCCGGATATGACCTGCTTGAGGCGCGTCAGCTCGGGCGCATCGGCCGTGTCGTCGACGACGTGCGCGATCGCGCCGATCGAGCGCTTCGCCTCGCCTTGCTGGCGCGCGTCGCCGACCCCGGGCCCGAGGTAGGTGGCATTGCGGGCCATGATCGTGACGGTGGCTTTGTCCTCGATCCGTTTGTTGAGGTCGTAGGCCGCGAAGCCGACGAGCACGAGGATCGGCGCGAAGACGAGGAATTCCGTCACCGCCGTCCCGCGGCGCCGCTGAAGATGTCGTTCCGAAGAATTCATTTCAGGTCCTCACAAGCCGTCGACGGGTTTGGCGCCGTCGACGAGGCCGCCGCCGCCGACCGACAATTGTTTGCCCCATTTGCGGTAGTCGCCCTCGAGGCGCATGACGCCGGTCATCAGGCCGTCCCAGCGGCGCTCCTTCGGGCCCTCCGCGGTGTCCTGCGCGTTGCCGCTCAGGGACTCGCGCTGGAGCGCCACGCTCGTCTTGATCGGGATCGTGCGCAGCGCCTCGGGCACCAGCGCGACGAGGCTCATGAGCAGCTCGGACTGCTGATCGATCGTGTTCGAGACCTCGCTGACGCCGCCGAGCGCCGCCGCCGCGCCCGAGGCCTCGCCGGAAAAGCCGCCGGTCACGTCCGCCGGGATGCCGGGAAGGCTGGCGAAGAGGCTGCCGATGCCGGGGACGTCCTTCAGGAAATTGGTCGCCTGGGCGAGCGGCATGTGGATCTGGCGGACGGTGTCGAGCGCGGCGCCGAGGTTCCTTTTGAGCTCCTGGATGGCGCCCGGGGCGCGTAGATTGGCGTTGAGGCCGTAGAAGTTGTTGTCGAGGCCGACCTCGATCAGGCCGTTCCGGTTGAGTTTCGAGAGCTGGTAGATCAGGTACATGACACGGTCGACGAAGGGCGTCTGGAGCATGCGGTTATAAGTCAAATTGACGCTGACCCGGCCGGCCTGCGGGTCGTAGGCGCAGTCGACCGTGGTCGAGGCGACGGCCGTCGGCCAGCGCAGCGCGAGGCGCCGCAGGGCGTCGACCGAGATCGAGCCCGCGGGGAGCACGCCCGTGTCGAGGCCGTGCGCCGCGGCGCCGAGCTTCGCGAGAAAGAGGGGGAGGGGTGGGCTCACGATGGCGATCTTGCGGAGGGCCGCCTGCTGCGCGCGCGAAATCGTCTTCTTCGCGAGGCAGGGGTTGGTCGCCGCCGTGCCGTCGGTCTGGAACTCCGGCAGGTTTGCCGCGGCGAAGACGCGCGCCGCCTCGAAGGCCGCGAGGCGGGCGATGTGCCGGTCGCCCCACATGAGGCCGGTCTCGAGGACGAACATCGAAAGCACGAGAAACGCCGGGAAGACGAGCAGGAACTCGACCAGAGTCGAGCCCTGATCGGCGCGGCGGGGGAGGGCATGGTGGGGTCTGCTAGCCATGGACGTCGTGCCTTTTTCTATTAGTCGCGGATCCCCTGGATCGCCCGGTCCAAGTCTCTGGCGAGCGCGGAGCCGGCGGGAAGGCCGGCTTTAAGGCGGCGGATCTTTTGG
>JAYVWD010000236.1:0-3173 GCA_043786345.1 Pseudomonadota bacterium | reverse complement strand
GGCGAAAAAAAGCGGCCTTGATGAAGCGGTAGGCGTTCTCGATCGAGGTGGGCTCAGGCAAGGCCGTGATCAGGCCGAGGTGGGCCGCCGTGAAGAAGTCCACGGTCGTCCGGGAGCTGCCGGCGCCGAGGTCGAGGATGACCGCGTCGGCCTCGCCCTGCTCACGGAGGCGGAAGAGCGCGTCGAAGAGCTGACGCATCGCGCTCTGGTCGAAGGCGGCAGCGCCGCCCCAGACCTCCTCGCGGCCGCCCGCAAGGAGCTTCAGGCCCGGGATCTGGGTCTGCACCAGAGCCGCCTCGATGGCCTTCTGCTTCAGGATCACCACGTCGGCCAGCGTGCAGGCCGGCGGCTGGAGCGCGAAGTACGTGTGCAGATTCGCGCCACCAATGTCCAGGTCGACGGCGACGGTCTTGAGGCCCCGCTGCGCGAACTCGACGCCCAAGTTGGCGCTGACGAGGCTTTTGCCGACGCCGCCCTTCCCGCCGCCGACGGCGATGATGAGCGGCACCTGCCGCCCGAGCGCCTCGACACCGGCCGGCAGCCCGAGCTCCCATCCGCGTTCGCGGCGCTGGAGCAGCGGGTTGTCGATCGCTCGATTGGTTATGGTTCGTGGCGTCCCGTCGTTCAGAAACGCCTGCGGAAACGCGCGCGCCGTCGCCGGCGGGTTGAGCTCGCTCATCCGTTCCCTCGCGTCAACGGTTCCCCAGCGGGGCGGCTGGGCGAACCTGAAGATCAAATTTGCTGGTTGTTATCGAGGACTATAGCAGGGGCGAAGAGAAACTCAAAATGCCCCCGAAAGTTCTTTTGAGGACGGGACGTCAGCTCAGCATGACGCCGACCGTCATCATGAAGAGGAGGACCCAAAACCCGAGGCCCCGGATGAGGAGCCAGGCGACGCTGCTCAGGCGATAAGCGGCCCAGGCGACCAGCGCCCCGTGCAGCAGGAAGACGAAGATGAGGCCCGTGATCGCCTGGTTCATTTTGGTCATAAAGAGCGGATTGTCGTAGGACGACTGAAACTCGGCCGGGGTCGCCGCCCTGATGAGCGGCAGGTAGCGGTCCAGGATCGGTTGGCCGAAAAATTGGAAATAACCGACAAAAAGCGCGAAAGCGACCGCGAGGATTACGGGTTGAAGCTTCACCCAGCGGCGGTCGCCCTTCCTCAGGGCCAGGACGCCCAGGCCGACGAGCAGGACCAGGGCCATCACGCTTCCCGGATCGAGGGCTTGTAGGGTGTAATAGGAGAGGATGACGTCGCCCGCCGCGAAGACGATGGCCGCGATCACCGCCCATTTCAGGCTCGCGAACAGGTCGACGAGCACGAAGACCAGCAGTGGGATGAATCCATAGACGAAAACGGTCCAAGTCACCGGTAGCCCTCCTCCGGCTCGTTCCCTGAGCCGCCCGCTCAAGTCTCGCACGAACGGGCCGATCTTTTGAAGAGAGACGCCCGTTTAGGAGCCCCCCATGTCAGCTTTGCCCCCCGATGAGCAGCCCGTCACCGAGTACGACCTGATCGTGATCGGCTCGGGCCCGGCCGGCTACCGCGCCGCCGTACAGGCGGCCAAGCTCAAGAAGTCGGTGGCGCTGGTGGAGATGACGCCGAACAAGCTCGGCGGTGCCTGGATCCACACCGGCACGATCCCGTCCAAGACTTTGCGCGAGTGCATGGAGGCGATCCACCAGATCCGCTTTCACGCCGGCAGCAAATGGGTCGAGCGCATCATCAAGGACCTCTCGACCCCGAAGCTCCTCGGCCACGCCCACAAGGTGTCGCAGTATGAGGAAGGCATCGTCCGCCGCTATTTCGACCGCTACAAGGTCGAGATCATCGAGGGCTTCGCCGCGCTCGAGGACCGCTGGACCATCCGCGTCGCGCGGACCGACGGAACCGTGCAGCTCATCCGGGGCAAGAACATCCTGCTCTCGACCGGGTCGCGCCCGCGCCGCCCCAAAGACGTGCCCTTCGACGGCTGGCGCATCGTCGACGCCGACGAGATCCTCAACCTCGAGTGCGTGCCGAAGTCGATGCTGATCTATGGCTCCGGCGTCATCGGCTGCGAATACGCCTGCATCTTCGCCGCCCTCGGCGTCGAGACGACGGTCATCGACGGCCGCAGCACGCTCATGCAATTTGTCGATCAGGAGTGCGCGCTCGCGCTCAAGGCCTCGATGGAGGAATCGGGCATCAAGTTCGTGCTCGGCTCCAAGATGAAAGAGGCGAAGATCCGCGGCCCCTCGACGGTCCTCAAGCTCGAGAACGACACGGTCCTCGAGGGCGAGGTGCTGTTCTACTGCGCCGGCCGCACGCCGAACACCGACCGCCTGGGCCTCGAGCGCCACGGCATCAAGCTCTCGGACCGGGGCGAGATCCTGGTGAACGAAAACTTCCAGACCAACATCCCGAACATCTACGCCGCCGGCGACAACATCGGCGCGCCGGCCCTCGCCGCCACCTCGTCCGCCCAGGGCCGCCATGCGGTGTGCCACATGTTCGGCCGCCAGCTGAAGGCGTTCCCCAAGGTCTATCCGGTCGGCATTTACACCATCCCAGAGCTCTCGAGCGTCGGCAAATCCGAGCAGGACCTGATCGCCGAGGACGCCGCGTACGTCGTCGGCCGCGCCCACTATGCGGAGGTCGCCCGCGGCTTCATCCGGGGCGACGACCACGGCATCCTCAAGCTTTTGATCTGCAAGAGGACCCACCAGATCCTGGGCATCCACATCCTCGGGCACGACGCCTGCAACTTGGTCCACATCGGCCTCGCCTTCATGCAGAAAAGCGGCCACGCCCAGGACCTGGTCGACATGGTATTCAACTACCCGACCCTCGCCGAGGCGTACCGCATCGCGGCCTTCAACGCCCTCAACAAGATCTTCCCGAACGGCGAGATCGGCGACCCGCCGGTCGATGGCGACGGCCGGATCGAGGGGCAGGACGACGCCGGGACGTGCGCCCCGGAGGACCTGGGTGGCACGATCCTCGCGATCGCGAAAAAGGTCGTCTGAACTCGACTTTGGCGGTTTAGCTTTGCGTATTTTCGAAGCGTTTACGTGAAATCACTCGGGAAATCGCTATCGGGACGAATTTAAACGACGTCGTCCAAGACCGGAGATGTTGGTAATTCCACGTTCAAGCGCGGATCATGGATATTACATAAGTGCCTTCAAGA
>JAYVWD010000235.1:0-4901 GCA_043786345.1 Pseudomonadota bacterium | reverse complement strand
AGGCGCCAGGCGTTCCTAAAGAAGCGCGCGCCCGACCAGAACATGACCGGCGCTGTCACGGCGAGCTGAACGAACCCGGCGCCGGCGAACGTCAGCATGAACATGCTGATGATCACGCTCGGGACCGTCAGGATCGCGGCGATGATCGTGTCGCGCTTGAGGGCCTTGAGCTCGGCGAGCTCGCGCGCCGCCATCTGCTGCGAGAGCGTCGTCCTCGTCTCGGGAAGGCTCAAGCCATAGTCGCCGAGCTCCCGGGCGGCATCTTTCAACGCCGAAAACGCCGGGTCGCCCTCGACGCGCGCCGACATGGTGGCGAAATTCACGGCCACGCTTCGCACGCCGGGGATGGCCTGCAGCCGTTTTTCGATCTTCGACGCGCACGAGGCGCAGCGCATTCCGCTGACGGCATACACCGAGGCGCGGTTTTGCGACGGTCGGCTCGCGCGCTCCTCGAGGACCGGCGTATAGCCTGCGTCCTCGATGGCTTTGCTGATTTCCGTGTAGGTCGCGGAGCCGAGGACGGTCGCCGTATGAGTCGCGAGATTCACGATGGCGGAGCGGACGCCAGGAACTTTCGCGAGCGCCTTTTCGACCCGCCCGACACAGGACGCGCACGTCATCCCCTGGACGCCGATCTTGGCGGCCCCGGGAATCGTGTCCGCGGCGAAGCCGGGTTCGTCCAAGGCGAATTTCAGCTCTTGCAGGAGGCGCTGCGATGCCGCGCGGTAGGCCTCCTCATTTGCCTCATCACTGGCGGCGACGAGGTGTGCATCCAAAAGGGCGAGGGCGCCATCCGCTTCGAGCGCCGCGTCGTCCCACTCGACCGCCACCGTCCCATTGCCGGTGCGCACCTCGAACCCGAGGACCCGCGGGTCGGCGTCGAGCTTGCCCACCAGGCGCGACGCAAGCTCCTCGTCACCCTCGAGCGCCGGCGCATGGGCCCAAAGTTTGTCGGAAAAGGCATGCAGAACAGTCCACTTCATCGCGCTACTCCGAGGCCGCGGTCGATCGAGTTTCGGTGAATCCACACGAGGAATCCAACGGCGGCGAGCGGCTGCCAGTATTGAAAGGGGTTCAAGACCCAGCGCACCAGCCGGCCGAAGTGGATCTTTACGAGGTATCCGAGGGTCACGACGACGGCGGCTTTGTAGCCGATGCTCTTGAGCCGCCGCGTCTTTTGCGTTTTCAGGATCGCGCCGACCCCCTCGTCCGAGGACTTCGGCAGGAGCGGGCTCAGGAGCTCGTGGACCAGGGAAAATAGCTCGTACTCGCTCGTCACCTCTGGCTCATAGTCCACACTGATCGTCCCCTCCGCGTCGTCGATGCGGAGCGCCCTGACGCCGGGAGCCTTGCCGAGCTTCTCGCGCAACTTGTAGCCCGTGCCGCCGGCGTAAAGCAGCGGCGGCGCGAAGATCTTAAAGCGACCCGGAATCCGGTAAAGGACCATGACCTCATTGCCGGTTTTGGCCTCGGCAAAGAAGGCGGCGGCCCTTTTGAGCGGGTCGCTGACGATGGAGAGAAGTCCCATATTTTATGCCTCCCGCGGCGCTGGAATCAGGTCTCGACGACCGGGCCCTTGTCTTTGCCGGACTTGGCCCGCGCTTCGGACTCCTTCTTGATCTCGTCGATCACGTCGGAAAACCGCTCGGGTTTCGAGGCAAACGTCTCTTTGCCCTTCTCGAAAATCTTGGCCCCCTGGTCGGCGGCCGCGCGCGCGTAGGGCTTGGCAAAGCTCGTGATATTGGGCCAGAACTTGTGCAGTGCGGCTCCCGCGGACGCCCCGACTAAAAGTCCACCCCATCCGATCCCTTTTGCTCCGGCAGGTCCCCCAGCACACATGACGAACTCCTTAGATTGACTTGAGTTAGGTCTTAGCGTTTGAATTCAACCGTTACATTGCCGCGGACGCGCGCCAGGCAGCCGACCCGCTCGAAGGGCAGCTAGGCGAAATCCTCTCGGGTCGCGATTTCGAGCTTTTCCGCCGGCAAAAGCTCCTCCTCCCCGTCGTGGACCTCTGTCCGGCAACGCCCGCACGGCGGCTTCAACCCGCAACACACGAGGCTCGTCGCCTTCGCCTTTTGCGCCGCGGCCAGCAGCGTCGTGCCAGACTCGACCGCCACGGTGACGCCGTTGTTGGCGAAGGCCACGGAGCAGGTTTCCTGGCTCGTCATTGGCGCTCCCTAGCGCGATTTCTTGAGGAGCAGACGGATCTCTTCGATTTTCTCGTCACGATCGCCCTTCGTGGCCGAGCACATCGCGCTGGAAAAACAGGTGTCGATGTATTTCATGAGAATATTTTCTTCCACGCTCGCCATCGCGGCGCGGGCGCTTTTGCAGACGGTGATGATCTCGAGGCAGTACCGGCGGTCGCTGATCATGTCGATTACGCCCCGCACCTGGCCTTCGATGCGCTTCAGATTGATGATTTGATCCTCGTGCGAGGGCATGTCTTTCGCTTTTTTCATATCCCGCCTTCAGACCTGTTGGTGTAGCCTTGCCAATGCCTTCCTGCTGTTGCAGGATACCCCTGGGGGCTATCGGTATCAAGGCCGAAAAGATTGAGGGCATGACTCGACATGGCGATCTCGAGCTTCCGGTTTTACGGCAAGGGCGGCGACCTCGTCACGAAGAGGACCGTCTTCTGGGTCTTTTTCTCGTTTCTTTTCCTGCTCTTGGCGCTCGTGCTCGTTTCGGGCCTGCGCTTCTTCGAGTCCAGGAACGACCTCGTCATGCTCCACCTGTTCCTTTATGGGGCAATCGCCGCATTGGTGGGCGGTAAGGTAGGGGGGGTATCTCGGGGCGATGATGGAAGAGGACGCCTGCTCCGAGCTCGACATGGGAGTACTCTCGTCGATGGGCTCGCTCGCGGTTAATCTCGCCTTGCCTCTGATCGGGACGGCGATGGTCGGCCGCTCCTACGACATTCGCTGGGACTTCCTTTGGCTCGTTGCCCTCCTCTCGACCTGCACGTTTTTCGTGATCACGCGGCAATACCACCTCGTGATCGAGCGCCTTCACCCCATCGACTGTTGCGGGCGGCGCCTCGACGCGTCCGGGAAACCACTGCCACCGGATCAGCAGCCGATGCGCATGAAAAACCGGCTGGCGATCTTGCTCGGCTTAGCCATGATGAGTTTTTCCGTCCTGACGGTTTACATGGCATTTCTTATGGGCAGAGAGCTCTGGGCCGGACTCATGCTCGGAGCGATGATGTACGCCATGGGCGGCGCCTCGATCGGCGGGATGGTTTCGGGATGGCTGGCAGGCCTGCTCGATTGGCACTCGGGCGAGCCCGAGCACGACAATCCGATCATGGTGGCGGGCATGTCCCTCATGGCGTCCATGATGGGAGCCATGCCCGCGGCGATGCTCGGAGGGATGATGGCCCTGATGGGGCTCCGCGCGATCGTCCCGACGGTCATCGTCGGCATCGCTCTTCTTTTGAGCTACTATTTCGTCCTCTTCCGCGGGCAATTCCACTTTCGGCTCGTCTCGGAGCTGCCGGCCGAGCGAGCGCTGCCGCTATCCCAGGGAGAGCGTGCTAAGGCCCGCTTGTAACCCGCCATCAGCTGCACCTGAGGCCGCCATTTCGTCGCCAACTCCGGGCGAAAGGGCGTCCAACGAACGCTGGCGGCAGGATCGCCGGCGGCGCTCGCGCTGCGATCCGGTCCGGTGTTGGTGACGTAAGGCACTGAAAGTCTGTCGAGAAATGGTCGGATGCTAGGCGCCGACCGGAGCGGAAACCGGAGTTTACGTCGCGTAAATGATTTCCGCGATGGTCGGCAACGACGCAGACGGCCATTTATCGACAGACTTTGAGACGGCGACGAACGCGCGCTCACTGAGGGCGATGCCCGCGGCTAGGTCGACGGAGCTGCTGGCGACCGTCCCCCCCTCGACATCGCGCCCTTTTTTTCGATAGAAGACGTAGACTTGTGAACCGCGTCGACGCTGCCACCAGGTTACGGTTTGGCTCGGTTTCGTTCGGGATGACGCGCGGTTCGCTCTGACTTGGGAGGCGGGTTTTTGCGGCTGATTTCGGCCGGTTTCGGGGCAAGGTGAACCGGCGCCGGGCCTATCTCTCGCTGCAAAAGCCGTCGGAAGACGCTCGACGAAGCGCGCGGCGGTGCGCGGAAATCTGGCGGGTAAATTGGACCGAGGCCGCTGCTTAGATGCCCGACATCGTCCGCCGCGAGCGTCGCGGGCGTAAGGACGAAGCCGGGCTCATGCAGATCCCGATCGTTACTTCGGCCTCCCGGCGCGACGCGGTCGCAGCGGACCTTACAGTTGCGGTTGCCGAACCCCCCTTCGCAGCGACCGAGGGCGAGGGTCCGGGCGGCGACGCGCGAGCAGGCTCTCGCCTGGAACTGCCGGGGCACATTGCCGCTGCCGAAGCCGGCCGGGATCGCCGTGCAGGGGTGCGCGATCGGCGGGTCGCCGATCAGGAGCGGGGCCAGCGACCGCGACTCGGCGGCGCTGAGGTCGCGGCCGTCGCCTTCGGCGTCGGCGTCGAACGCGCTCTGCGTCGCGGTCTCGTTTTGCACGACCTCGAGCGTGGGCTCGACGACTTGCGCATGGCTGAGCGAGGAGATGGAGAGGAGCAGAGCGGAGAGCGACAAGGTGTGGAGTTTCATGGCTTCGGCTCCTTCCCGCTTTTTGGTTTTTACTCGTCCGGCGGTCACCCGACCGGCTTCACAAGGTAAAGCGCCATGCGACAGCTCATGCGTTCACTCCCGAGTCGGAACCGATGAATCCGCCGCGGACACAACAACAGGCCGGATCGTCTTCGGGAAATTTGGGTCGGGGCGTTTTCGGGCGATTCCGGGGAATGGATCCCTCGTGGCGGCGACCGACTCAGGGCTACGTCGCGCGCTTGAGCCTTTTCCCGTCCGGATTGCGCG
>JAYVWD010000234.1:0-5063 GCA_043786345.1 Pseudomonadota bacterium | reverse complement strand
AGGTCTTCATATTGCTGCATCTCGACCGCGCCGCCGCCCCCGCCGATGACTTTGACGGGAACGTTGGCCGTGCCGAGCGGCGCGGCGTCGGCGCCGAGGTTGTTGAAGCAATTGTGCAGAGCCGTCAGGTCGTCCGGCGCGAGCGGGACGTCCGGCTTGAACGTGACTCTGTCATTGCCGGACGTGCTTGACGGTGAGCCGGTGCCGGGCGTGTTGCTGCTGCTGCCGCCGTCATCGCCGGCCGCGGAGCTGCCGCCTTTGGTCGTGCCGCCTTTGGTCGTGCCGCCTGTCGTACTGCCTTTGGCCGTGCCGCCTGTCGTACCGCTGCCACCGCCCTTTTGCCCACCCTTGGCGGCTGAGGCGTCGGACCCGTCGCCGGCGTCGTGCCCGCCCTGGCCGTTGTCCTTGCCCTTCGAGGCCTTCGCCGCGTCGCCGGTCAGCGACGTGTTGGAGCAGCCGGCGGTCGCCAGCGCCGTGACGAAGACGATGAAAAGGGCCGAGAGGGAACCCATTATCTGTTACTCCGCTATTGTCAGACCCGCCCTTCTCGGCTGCTTTCCGTCCGGACTTGAGCCCTTGCAGAAATTACTGAAGTTATAGCCGCTTATCCCGGACGTTAGGTCGGGGAGCCAAGCGCGTTGAGTGAAGCGCCTTGAGGCCGACGAGCAACTCCATGTTTCATGGGTCGCGGGTCCTTTGGGTCGTCAGGGTTGTGCTGGCCCCGGGCACCGGCGGTAGACGACGGGCCCGAAGGTCACGCTATCAATACGCGCGCGCGTCACGGTTGCTGCGGCGGCCGGCTGAAAGCCGCTGAGGTCGAGCGTCACGGCGTATTCCGGGGCGGGTTCTCCACAGCCAAACCACAGGGTGCCGCCGCCGAGCGGCACGTCGAAGGCGCCGGTTTCCGTGAGCGTCCTGGAAACGGAGGCATGCGAGGCCTGGCCCGGCGCGCCGGCGCGGACGATCAGGTCGCCTTCGCCGCCGTTCGCGCCCGGCGCCGCCGCCCCGCGGACGTGCACGCCGTTGATCCCGGCGCGGAATCCGGCGGGCGGCGCGAGCTGCAGGGTGACGCGGCAGCCGACCGAGCCGGTGGCGTCCTCGGCGCCGGCGTCGAGCGCGAGCTCCAAGCCTTCAAAGGAAACGGTCGTCGCCTCGCCGTCCGCGATCTGGACCGTGCGGGCGAGGGCCGCGCAGTCGCCGTCGAACTGGGCGCCGGCGAGCTCGGCCGCGGCGGCGAGGAGCAGAGCGGTCATCATGGGTCGTCCTCCGGAAGCGGGGTGGTTGCTCAGAAGCAGCGGATGAGTTTGAGGCCGACCTTGAACACCGGCGTATCGACCGGCACGTCCACCGTCGCGAAGCCGCGCTGCACCTTCACCTCCGAGCGCCCGCCGCCGCCGGCAAACGCCGCCGTCAGGTCCGCCATGAAGTTGAAGGTCGCGTCGCCGCCGCATACCGTCGCGGCCGCGGCGCCGTAGGTGGTGACGAGCGTGAAGAGGTCGTTGTAGCCGGCGGAGAAGCTCTGGTAGCCCTTCACCGATTCGGTGCCGTCCAGGTAGTAGAGGGCCGTGATGTCGGCGTCGCCCTGGCTCGAGACCGTCGCCTTGCCTTCGAACGTCAACGTGCCGGGCGCGATCTGATAGCCCTCGGGCGCTTTGAGGCCGACCGAGACGACGCAGTTCCGCGTGACGTAGTCGTTCGCCGCGGTGGCGACGGCGACGAAGTTCGGCAGATAGAGCTCGATCTTCGGCGCGCTCGGATCGGGGATCAGCTTGAACGTCGCGGCCGCCGGGCAGCCGTCGGCGAAGTGCGGCACGGCGCCGTCCGAGTAGCGCACGCTTTCGGCCGCGAACGCCGGCGCCGCGGCGGCGGCGCTGACGAGGACGGCGGGGACGAGGGTCTTCAAGGATTTCATGGGTCGAGGTCTCCTGCGGGTTCGTGAAGGGCTGCCAGCGACCAAACGTACGGCGGCGGGGAATGCTGCGGGAACGACTGGCGAAAAATCGTTTCAAATCGATTCAAAATATAGAAGAATGAATATATTCAAATGGTTACGACTTCTCCGTAGTCTGTGAACAGGGCCAGAAAACGCTACGAGGGAGACCCGAAATGACCGCCACCAAGCTTCTGAATCCTAAGAACACCAAAGATTTCAGGGTGATCTATGAGAAGACCGGACCCCTGCTCCTCTATGTGGCAGGCAAGCTCGGCGTCGTCGGCGAGGAGCGCGAGGACCTCGCCCAGCAGGCCTACCTCAAGCTTCTGGAGAGCAAGAACGAGTACACGCTGGAGCACGCCAAGGCCTACCTCACGTGCACCGTCCGCACGCTCGTCATCGACCGCAGCCGCCGCCGCGCCACCCGCAAGACGGAGACCGCCGGCGACTGGAAGGGCGTGCCCGAGCGGCCGATGTGGGCCAACGACGTCGAGCATGCGGTGTCGGTCGCGGCCGTCGAGCAGGCGCTCGCCGAGCTCGGCGGAAAAGGCGAGGCGCAGGTCCTGGTGTGGTTCTACAAGGACGGCCTGAGCGTCGAGGAGATCCGCGCGCGCCTGGGCGCCAAGACCGGCACCGTCACCGCGAAGCTCTGCCGCCTTCGCCAGAAGCACGCGCCGGCGCTGCGCACCGCGGTCGAAAAGGCCGTTGGCGACCTTCCCTACTGACCATAACCATCGCCCTTTCCCTAGCGCTCCGGTCCCGGGCCTCTGAGTTAACGCGCACCCTCTTTTTCACGAGAAAAAGAGGGTGTGTTCATTGGCGGCGCGCTCGCCGCCGCCCCGCGCTAAACTCGGCCGAAGCATGGACGACCTCGCGACCCTATTTTATCGTGGCCAATTCGAGACCCTCGTCGAACGAACGCTGGAATCCCCCGGCGCGACCTGGCCGAAGGCGCTTGCCCACTACATCATCGGCGCCTTAGCCTTCCTCGGCCGCATCGACGACGCCCTCGTCTTCTTCCGCAAGCACCGCGCCGAGCTCGACGTCACCGGCCTCGCCGCCGCGCGGTTCTTCTGCGGCATCGCGCTGATCCGCGTCATGCGCTATGACGAGGGCCGCCGCTTCCTCGCCGACAACCTGCGCACCGCCGCCCGCGCCGCGCCGCCGCCGACGGCGCGCTTCTACATCTTCCAAGGCGTCGCCTTCTGCCGCTTTTTCCAGAGCCGTTACGCGCTCGGCCTCGTGTCCGCGAAAAAGGCCTGGGAGGCGGCGCTCGAGGCCGACTACGCCTACGGCCAGTCGCTCGCCGCAGACCTGCGCGCGCACCTGCTGGTCCGCACGGGCCAGGTCACCGCCGGCCTCGCGGAGTTCGACACCGTCGCGCGCCTCGCCCGGCGCCACGGTTTCGGCTCGACCGCCGACTTCGTCGCCGCCGCGCAGTTCTACTACCGCGCCCAGTACGGCCTGCTCGGCCCGGGCACCATCAAAGAGCTCGAGAAGCATGTCGCGAGGCTTTCGCCCGAAGACAACTTCTCGCTCGCCGCCGCCCAGACCGGCCTCGCGCACCAGCTCGCCCTCCGCGGCAAGCTGCATCGCTCCGAGGCCTTGCTCGCCGAGGCCGCGCGCGTCCTGCTCAAGGGCGGGCACCGCGGCCACAAGGTCATGATGTTCCACAAGCTCGCCCACAACCGCTACTACATGGGGCGGTACGACGAGGCGCGCGAGTTCCTGGAAAAAGGCGCCGCCGAGCTCGACAAGCGCTTCGACCTGGACCAATGGCTCGAGCTCGTCGGCCTCGAGCTCAAGGTCGCGCGCCGCTCCGGCTGGGACCACGAAAAGTTGGCGCCCCTCGAAGCCCTGGTGCGCCGCTTGACCGAGCGCGTCGGCTCCGGCCTCGCCCGCAACATCCAATGGCGCGAGCTCGAGACCGGCGCCCCGACGCTCCGCGGCGACGACGTGCTCGGCGACGTGCGCCACCTCTGCCGCCACGGCGAGGCGACGCCCTACGCCGACGTCCTGCGCCTGATCGAGAGCGGCTACCTCGGCTTTCTGCACGAGGTCCTCCCGCGCGCCCCGGAGCGCCGCGCCGTCTGCTTCGACCTCCTGCCGCAGCGCATCACCGTCGTGGACGAGGGCGAGATCACGATCGAGGACGAGCCCGTCTCTGGCGCCCTGAAGGCGGTCGCGCTCCAGATCGCCCGCGCGCCCGGGACGAAGAAGGATCTGATCGAGTCGCACTGGGGCTTCGTCTACCACGCGCTCCGCCACGACCCGCTCGTGTATGCGCTGATCAACCGGCTGCGCAAAGCGCTCGGCCCCGCGGGCGCATGGCTGACCTTCGTCGACGGTGCCTACGGCTTTCTGCCCGGAGTCCGGGTCTTTACCTACGAGCCCCAAGGCCTTTCGATGGCCCTGCCGGCGACCGCGTTCCCGGCGAGCCCACAGAAAAGGTTGGACCCCGGCGGGGCCTCCGGCGAAGACGCCGCGCTCAATTACCGTCAACTCGCCATCCTCACCGAGTTGAGCCGCCGCGAGGCGGTCAACGTCCAGGACTGCGTCCGCCTCTTCGGCATCTCGCGCATCACCGCCTTCCGCGATCTGGGCGATCTGGCGCGCCGGGGCCTGCTGCGGCGGCACGGCAAGGGCCGGGCGACCTCCTACCACCGGACCTGAAGGTCGCGTATTCACAAAAAAATTCAGACCCGGCGGAGTACCTTCAGCCGGCATGATCCCTTTTGCGACCCATTTACGCGTTTCAAAGCGTGGCCATTTCATGGTACTAACCGTCGCCCCGCTCCCTGGAGGACTCATCCATGCGTCTCGCCCTTAAAGCCCTGCTTTTCTTCGCCGCCGGCCTCGGCAGCGCGCCAGCTTTCGCCCTCGAGGACCACATCGTGCTGCAGGGCCGGTTCGACTGGATCGTCGAAGGCGGCGGCGGCAACATCGACGATGCCGTAAAGCGTCACCTGATCCCGAACGTCCAGATCGACCGGCAGCCAGGCGGCCTCTTTCGCGCCGACGTCACGATGCCTCCCACGCTCTCGGGCGGCGTCGCGATCAAGACGACTTACCTGCAAAAGCTGACGAACGACCCCGCGGAGCTCTACCTCGAGAACCCCGTCCTGAATCA
>JAYVWD010000233.1:0-4670 GCA_043786345.1 Pseudomonadota bacterium | reverse complement strand
GCTGCCGCCGGCGCAGCTGCGGGGCCGCCAGGCCGAATGGTGCGACGTGCGCCACGGCGACGAGACGCAGCGGCTCGTGCTGCTCGCGGGCGAAGCGCTCGGCCCCGACGCGGGCGCGATGCTCGGCGCGCCCTTCCGTCACGCGATTTTCGTGCTCGACGAGCGCGGCCAGATCGCCTGGCGCTGCGTCGCGCCGCTGGGCTTGAGCGTCGATCCGCAGCTCCTCAAAGACGCCCTGAGCCTCGGGCGGAAATCCGGGCGGGCCTTCCCCTTGAGCCGCCGCCAATTCGTGGCCGCGAGCGTCGGCGTCGCGGCGCTCCTCGCGATGACCGCGTCGCCCGGCGTCGCCGCCACGAACGGGCGCGGCGCCGCGAACGGCGGGCGCGTCGACCGGATGAGCGCCCATGGCGGGCCGATTTCCCTCGAAATCAACGGCGCCACGCACAAGGTCACCGTGGATCCGCGGGTGACCCTGCCCGACGCGTTGCGCGAGCGCATCGGCCTCACCGGCTCCCTTCGCGACCGTCACGCGCCGATCCACGATCCCGGATGAGTGTTGCCGTCCGGGGCGACACGCCCTGAGCATCGTTGGCTATCGGTTCTGCACAAAGCCCCTCGTCGGTGCTTCCCGGTCCCCCTCCGTCCCGCTCACGTATCAATGGTATGATGGAAGCAAATCGCACCCGCATTTCATGGCCCTCTGAGGTTCTAAATTATTCAATTTTTGTAATGTCTTATGGAGAGCGAATCGTGCTTCGCAGACTCCGGTCCTTAAGCGTCGCCTGTTTCGCCCTCGCCGGCTGCCGCACGCTTGGCGGCGGCGCCCAAGTCAAAGTCATCAACGGCGTCGAGACGAGTCAGTTCCCGGCCGTCGTTCTGCTGAATGCTGGCGGCGGGACTTGCACCGGTACCTTCCTCGGGCCCACGACCCTCATCACCGCGGCTCATCGCATCAAGAGCTGGCGCGAAGGCAATCACGACTATCCGGCGGTCGGCGATACCAGCCCGCTCGCGGTCTTCTTCGACGAGACGTTCTTCAGCGTCAGCTCACCCGACGGCGAGGTCCGCATTGAAGCACAGGGCGAGGCGGCAGCGGTGCTTTCCGAGGCATTCATGAGCATGGCACGTATGTTCGGTGCCCTGGCGGGTGCTGGCTATGACAACGCCGAACTCGAACGCCATGTGAACGACGGAGGGGTGGGCCGAGAAGTCCTCGATCATGTCGGCAACCGTGAATATCACGACAACCGCGAGCAGGATGACGAGAACGAGCTTAAAGCGATCGGTCGAGGGCCGCATGGATTCTCCCGGCGGTGGACGAGTCGGGCGGTTTGATTCAGAATTTGTTTAGGCCAAACCGCGCAAAAAGGACATCGGTCTTCGGACCCAAGGCAACTTTCGTTCGACGTTCCCGGAACTTACTGCGCCGGCGCACCGCCAGCGATCCAATCGCGTACCTTACGCCTTTGCCCTCTGCAACTCTTGGACGACCTGGGGTTCGACGCGGGCACCCAAGGCAAGCTCACCTGCTGCATCTATATGTGGCAGACACGTGGCCGCTGTATACAAGCGCGCCGTTATCCCCATAAGACGTGCACATTTTTGTATACGCGCCTTCGAGAGAAAAACGGGCTCCTGAAAAGGAGTCACACATTGCCCTCGCGTGAGTAATAATGACGTCAACGTCACGGGACGCCTCGTCTTCGGAAGCAGCACACGTGCTCTTGGCGCCCTTGCCATTGATGCGCAGGAAGCCGGGCTTGCCGACCGCCGTGAACTCGACGGCGCTCGACGGGGCGTCGACGTGCCAGGCCGCGGGGTCGGCGGGCACGGATGCGGCGGACCTGGCCATGAGGGCGGTGACGAGGAAAAACGCGGCTACGTGACCGGAAAAACGGGCGACCATGGTCGGACTCCTGAGCTCGCCGAGCTATTGAGGCATCAGAGGTTGTAGTGGGTCATCAAGGTCAGCAGGGTCCCGGCCGTCTTCGACCAGGCTTCGTCGTAACGCCGTTGCGCCTGCGCGAGGACCTCCAGGTGCGGGCGCGGGAACCATTGGAGCCCAGGGCCCGCCGACCAAAGTCGCGGGTCGAAGCGGCCGCTCGTCGTCACGGAGGACTCGTAGGTCCCGAGGACGTGGAGCCCGCGGGTGAATTCCCAGCCGACCTTGGTCGCCGAGACGACGCGCGTGTTCGCCGGGGTCGAGGGGTCGGTAGCCAGGGTCGGCGTCTTCTGCTCCCGATCGATCTCGGCCAGCACATAGACCGTCTTCGTGATGCCCGCCGTCGCGAAGACGCCCGGGACCGTCCGCCGCCAGACGCTGCCTTTGACCGACAGCAGGCTGACTCCGAGCTGGCTCCGGCCGCCGGCGTACCAGGCGGCCCGGAGCGCGACCCCTTTTTCCTCGCTCGAGATCTCGTCGATGCCTTGCTTCAGGATGGCGTCGACGATGACCTCGCCCGCTTCGCCGACGACCCCGGCTTCGAGGTTCCAGGTTTCCTGCCCCTCGTCGAACCCGAGTCCCCGCCGCGTGACGAGGGTATGCTCCGGCGCGTTGATGCCGAAAGCGGGGAAGAACCGGCCGAGGCGCGTGAATACGTGCTCGCCGACGTTGACCAGGGCGTAGGCGTTCTGGAGCTGGAGGCTTTTGTTGTAGACGCCGACGGCCGCGACCGCGGTTACCTCGTTCTGGTAGGTGATGCCGGCGTCGGCCTCGATCTGCATCGGGATGAATCCCTTGGCCTCATAGACATTCGTATCCCGCGAGAAAGCGAGGCCGCGAAGCTCGCCGCCGGCCAACAGCCAGTCGGGCGTCTTGACGGCGCCATTGATGAGTCCGCCTTCGCCGGGACGGGTCCAGGTGCTCAGGAATTCCTCGGAGGCGCCGCGTCCATAGGGCGTGAGCAGGCCGCCGCCCGTCGGGCTCATGTGGCAGGCCGCGCAATTGGCGTAACCATACCGGACGTTGTCCGGATAGGCTTGGGCCGCGCGCGGCGCGAGCCCCAACGCGAAAATCGCCGCCAGGGCGAGCCGGAGTCTCGGATCAGTCATTCTTCGCCCCGTTCGCGATCCAGGTCCTGATCGCCGTGATCTCTTCCGCCGGCAGTTTGCCGCCGTACTGGGGCATCCGCCCCTCGTCGATCTCTTGGAACAGTCTGCTCCCGACCGGATCGCCGGGCTTGACGAGGTCGCGCGCGACCTCGGCGTACTGCACGATTTTGGCGTGGCACGCGCCGCAACGCGGGCGAAGGATCCGGTCCCGCAACGCCGAAAAGTGGGGCGGAAAAGCCTCAGCCGCCGGTACCGAGAGCTCCCGCGATCCGCAGCCGGCGAGTCCGACGACGAGGACGAGGCTCGGGAAGAAGGGAGGAACTTCCAGCATGGCGACGCAAATCTCCGTTTTTGGACGCGGCAGGACGAGGAGTCGGTTTCTTGATCCAGCTTACAAGCGGGACGCGGGGCCGGTCCAGGCGTCATCAGGCGCAGCGGGCCGGCGCGGGCGGGTCTGCCGCGATTTGCGCCGCGAGTGTTGAATGGCTCATGAACGCGCCGGGGCAGGCGGCGCCGATCAGGGTTTTGCCGTGGACGCCGCGGCATCCGACCGAATCTCCGGATGGCGGATCGCGCCCCCGAGGTTCGCGGCACGCCCCATGAGCGCCGTGACGACCACCGCGGCGCCGAGCGTCGCGAGGAAGAGGCCCGGCAGGCTCTCTTTTCGGCGTAACCGCGGCCAGGACACCGTCACGAGCGCCAGGGCGGCCGCGACTTCGGCGACCCAGAAGGCTAGATCCGCCGCCTCCTCGTGCTCTTCGATGCGCTCTTGCTCCACGCCCGACATGCTCTTGATCTGGTGCTCCGCCGGCTCGCCGGTCAGGAACGCGGGAATGGCCGTGAGCCCCGCGACGACCACCGCCAGAAGCGCAAGGCGCCTGACCCCCGGCTCCTTCGCCACCGTGGCATACACCATCGCCGCCGTCGCGAAGGCCATTCCGATCACGGGGACGTGGTTTAGGATCAAGTGGAGATGAGCGTCGTTCATCGAGGCGTCCTTCAAGGTTTGCCGGCCTTCCAGCGGATCCGTTACGTGGCATTTGGAACCATTGCCACTTCATGGTCCGACGATCTTGCCCGAAAGGGAATAGGTCAAATGACGCGGAGCCATGCGAAACGGGATCTTTCCGGCCGTCCTCCTCTCTATTGGGCAGTGCGGCGAAGGCGTCAAGGCCGCGCAAACAGCGCGATCGCGGCGCCAAGGCCTCTTGCGGGTCGGAAACCGATCTCTGAGTGGAGTGGTCATGCCGCGACGTCCGATGCGCGTGCCTCTACGCAAACTCGGCCTGGCAAAAGGCCTTCAAATGGCGGCCGATCTCCCGGATCACCGGCTTCGAAGCCAGCGGCCGGGCCGTGCAAAGATACACCCCGTCCAGGTGAAACTCCCGGCCGATCCCGGCCCGGAGATCCAGAGCACCTTTTTTTACGGACGGGACGCGAGGACGAACGCCTAGTGCCGCCCGCGCCTAAAGGCGCGGCACGGCGAGGTGGGTGGAAGACGGACAGGGCATGTCGTTGGACATGACCGTCGCTCTCTCGTACAGATTTTGCCATGGAAAAAGACTTCTGCGCTTCCGCCCCTCCGCGCCTCAGCGATAAGAAATCGCTCTATCGCTGAG
>JAYVWD010000232.1:0-3504 GCA_043786345.1 Pseudomonadota bacterium | reverse complement strand
CCTTGAAGGGCGGCAGATAGACCTCGCGAAGGGTACGCTCGGAGATGTCGACGGTGTTGTAGTCCCGACCGGCCTCGGCGGCGCCATATGCCGCAAAATGCTTCGCGCACGACATCACGGTGTCGTCGGCCCCCAGGGTCTCGCCCTGAAACCCGCGCACCCGGGCGGCCGCGACCTTGGAGCCGAGCCAGGTATCCTCGCCGGCCCCCTCCGCGATCCGGCCCCAGCGCGGGTCGCGGGCGATGTCCACCATCGGCGCGAAGGTCCAGTGCAGGCCCGCCGCGGCCGCCTCGGTCGCCGCGATGCGCGCCGAGCCCTCGATCGCCGCCAGATCCCAGCTCGCCGTCTCGCCGAGCGGGATCGGGAAGACCGTCTTGAAGCCGTGGATGACGTCATAGCCAAAAAGAAGGGGGATGCGGTGCGTCGAGCCCTCGACCGCGAGCTCCTGGAGCTCGCGGGTGAAGGCGGCCGTGTAGGCGTTGAAGATCGCGCCGACGCGGCCGGCGCGGATTTCTTCCTTGTATTCAGGCCGGACCGTGGCCCCCGTGGAGTCCATGTCGCTCGTGTACAGGGTCAGCTGCCCGATCTTCTCTTCCAGGGTCATCACCCGGAGCAGCTCGTCGACCCGCTCGTCGCGGACCCCCACGGCGTCCGCATGGGTGTCCAGGCGGTGGGCCGAGCCCGGTCCACAGGCGGCAGGGGCCAGAAATGGCAGAAGAAAGAGCCTCCAGGGAAGCTTCGAGTGGCGCACGGTCCGACCTCTACCAAAGAATCATAAAGGGTCCGGGAAGATAGTGGACGGCTTACCATGGAGGGTCCTTGTCGCCAAGTGGTTGTGCGTAAACGGAAGTCGCATTAAGTAAGTAGGACAAAACTTGGAGGTATCCCTTATGAGCAAGCGTTTCGTCTCCGGCCTCGTCCTCGCCTCGTGTGCCCTCTTCGCCAACGCGCCGGCGTTCGCGAAAGGCAAAAAACCAGCCGCCAGCAAGGACTCTTGCTGGGTCGCCGGCGCCAAAGACAAGAAAGCCAAGACCTCGGCCGCCTGCACGAAGGCCGGCGGCACCTGGGGCGCCGCGGCCCCCGCCGCCGCTGCTCCGTCCGAGCCGCCGCCGCCGCCGCCGCCAGCCGCCGATCCTGCGCCGGCCGAGACCGCTCCGGCGCCCTGAAGTCCGTAGTTCGCCGGAATGATTCCGGCCCGGCCGTCTTTGGCGGCCAGGCCGGAAGCCGTCGGCGCCTTTCGCCTGCGCCCCTTCCTCAGGGGGCGCCGGCGTCGGCCCTCCCGAACCGGCAAAGATCGACGATCTTCGCGGCCAGGTCCCAAGGCGTGGCGCCTTCGCGGTTGACCAGCACGGCCTCATTGAGCCACGAAGCCCGCGCCGACCTCAGGTCGCGGGCCGCAGCACGATCGCCTTCTCCGGACACGCCACGACGCACAGCCCGCAGGCCTGGCAGAGGTCGCCGCGGACCACGTGCGCCACGATCCCGCCGTGCGCTTTGCTCTTGAGCTTCGCGAAGAAGCCGAGCGCGGCGAAGTCGGGCGGCGCGATGCGCCCGATCGCGAGGACGCCGTATGGGCAGACTTCGGCGCAGGACTTCTTGCCTTCGCACTTCGACAGGTTGACGACCGGCTGCACCGCGCCGGGCGGCGCCTGGCAATCCTGGCCGGGCCGGTCGGGGCGCGCCGTCGCCAGCCGCACCTTCTTCAGATCTCGTTTGGGGCGTTCCATCGGGGCATCATCGCATGCCGCGCGCGGCGCCTCAAGGGGGCGGCGCCGCTCGGAACTTCACGACCTTCTTCACCGGCGCCGCCTTGCCGAAGCGCAGGTACGTCGCGATGAGCTGGTCGGCCGCGGGATCGGCGGCGCCGGTCGCCGCGCAGCAGGCGTCCGGGATCCCGACGCGCAGACGGAAGCTCTTCGCGCCGGCGTCCACCGAGATCGGCGTGGCGCTCTCATAGTGAAAGTAGATCGTGCCGGAGTGCCCGAACAGGTCCGTGCCCGGAATCTCGGCGAGGGTGCCGTGCGCCAGTTCCTTCACGGCCTTGTCGTCGGTGATCTGAAAGTTGAGCGCGAGGCCCTTGCCGATGGCGCCGCCCGTCGCGTCGACGTCGAAGGCCATGAGCTCCGACGTGAGCGGCTGCACCTTCCCGTTGCAGTCGGTCAGGTAGATCAGATACTCGGCGAAATTTCCTGGCACGTAATTGGGCAGCTCCTTCGTCAACAGGTCCGCCTGCGTGACGCCGGATTCGTCGCACGCTTCCGGGATGACGACGGCGTCCATCGGGCCCGTGCCGAGGCCGCTCGACAGGTCGTCGCCGGCGGTCGGCGGGCTCTTCGGCCCCGGCGCCGCGGGGGTCGCCGGCACCTTCTGACTTAGGCTCGTGCCGGTGCCCGGGTTGGTGCCGGTGGCGCCGCCGTCCTCGTCTTTTTTCGGCGCGGCCACCGGCGCGGCCTTCGGCTCCTTCTTCGGGACGCCGGCCTTCTTCGCCGTGCCCGAGAACGAGCTGTCATTGCACGCCGCGAGGGCGAGGACGAAAACCAGCAGCGCCAAGGGGTGACTCATGAAATACCTTTCCCGCGAGGACGTCGTGACTCAAGCGCTGCGGCGGATGCGGACGAAAGGCGCCGGCGCCCGCGTCGCGTCCACCGCGCGTACGGCGAGCCGGAGCTCGCTGCCATTGGGTAAGGCGACCGTGAGCGCCTCCATCGTGAGGACGACCGCCGAGCCGAGCGGCCGGCCGCGCGGCTCGCCGCTACCGTCCGACGCCGCGCCGACCGCGCAGAGCCGCGGCGGCCAATGTCCGGCGCTGAAGGCTTCCGCGCCGGCGGGCCCGAGGCGGAGGAGGCAGACCGTGGCGGAATGCGCCGCCGTCGTGCTCATCCGCGTGAGGCAGCGGTTGGCGCGGGCGAGCCACGCCTCCGGCCCGAAGTCCCGCGCGCCGAGGGCCTCGGCCCAAAGCGCCTGGAGCGCATGCAGGACGAGGGCGCCGCGAAATCCGTGGTCGCTCGTGTCGCAGATGGCGATGATACCGCGGCCGGCGGCGTCCTCGCGCGCCGCGATCCAATGCCCGCCGACCTCCGCGCCAGTGCGTTCCGGAACCTGGAACTCATAGCCGGCCAGGGTGAATGCGGCCGGCGCCCGCATCGAGTCGTGGATGTCGCGGGCCGCCGCCAGCTCGCGCTCGATGCCGGAGTTGCGCTCGACGATGCCCACGGCGACGAATTGGCGCTCGAGGAGGGCGGGCAGGAGGTGGACGATGAAGGCGCCGAGCAGGACATAGGTCGTCCAGGCCTTGCAGACCTCGAGGGGGTTGCCGCTCCTCGTCGCGAAGTGCAGCGTGATCACATAGGCCCCGACGGTGATCACCGAGCCCGCGAGGTAGAAGGGGATGGTCAGTTCGGCGTTCGCCCGTTTCCCAAAAAACCAGAAGAAGCACAGGAACAGCGTGGCGGCGTGCGCCGTCTGAACCGTCCACATGACCACGGGGATGGTCGTCACGAACAG
>JAYVWD010000231.1:0-2504 GCA_043786345.1 Pseudomonadota bacterium | reverse complement strand
TCTCGTCGACGAGGACCTCTTTGAACCATGGAAACCGATCCCTTCCACCGGTGCAGCACCCGGTCCATGATAGCGGCGACGGTCACTTCGCCCAGGGTCACGACGGCGCGATCCCAAGCCGTGCGCAGGCCGAGGCCGAGCAGGCGCGCAAGCTGCTCGGGAGTCAGCGGACCGGCGCGGCGGACCCATTCCTCTATGAAGGCCTGATGGTCGGTCGGCCGGGACATTGGCCACTTCCCGCCGGAGACTCTAGATCACGCTCGCAGGCCTGGGGGAGTCCATCGAAGACCGCGCAGGCATTTTTCCCTAGCCGAGCCGCGATTACAACAAATTGGCCTAGTCGTGCAGCCGAAGATGAGAGGTGAAGGCCGGGGACGGTGGGTCCACGGCCCTAAGTCCCGGGTCGATCGATGCGCGGAACGGGGCGGCCCTTCGCATAGGCGGCCACCGTCCGAATGAGCGACCGGCATTCGAAGGGCTTCGTCAGAAAGGCGTCGACCCCTGCAGCGATGCTTTGGTCCTTTTGCCAGGACATGGCGTTGGCGGTCAGGGCGACGATCGGCTCGCGGAAGCCGCGGCGCCGGAGCTCCACGGTGGCGGCGTTGCCGTCCAGGCGCGGCAGGCAGGTGTCCATGATGACCACATCCGGCCCGGAGCTCATGGCCCGCTCGCATCCGGCGATCCCGTCTTCTGATTCGTCGACCTTCGCGCCGGCAGAGGACAAAGCCGTGCGGATCAGCTCCCTCATGTCTTCGTTATCTTCGACGACCAGGACGTGTAGTCCTTCAAGTGCTCTTTTCACAGTCCCCCCAACTCGATATCTGTGGGCGTCAGCCCATGGTCGCTGCCAAAATAGCGTCCTTTCGCAAAAGCTCAAGTCCCATCTTCCGCGACCCGTAAAAAAAGTTTTATTAGGCAAAGAACGCGCCAGCTCGAGCTCGCTATCGCCGGGATTCTCCCGTCTTTATGTAGGTGTTCCCGGCGCCCGACACATCCCAGTTAGTCATTAAAGGGATGCGACTTTGGCGCCAGGGAAGGCGGAAATGGCGGGTCGAATCATCAGAGCCGGTGACGGATTTCCAATGCTGGGCCTTATCGATCGCGGCGCCGTCGTACTTTACGCCATCTTCATGTGTTACAAATAAATGCGGTGCGGTGTCCGGGGCGACTGCGGCGCCCAGACGTCGGCGTCTTTCCCAACGAAGGGCTGGGTCGTTTCCTAATGCAGAGCTGCGACGCATCCGCCCTCGATCCGGGCGGCATCGGCATGAAACGTCCCTTTTGCGCCTGGAATGAGGCTTGCTAACGGCGGATTCCGCGCCGGCAATCCCGCCGGCGCGACGGAGTCAGCCAGGAGTGCATCATGGTGCTTCGGAGTTTGGTGATCACGGTTTTGGCGGGCATGGCGAGCGCGGGTACGGCCGCCCTTGCGGGTGACGGCGGCGGCCAGCAGAAGAAACCGAACGTGCTCGTCGTCAAGGTCAAGCTTTATCAGGACGGACGCGAGCCCACGGCGCCGGAGTCGCGCCTGTTCGCCCTCCGTTTCGACATTCCGCGGTCGCGCGACGGAAACGTCGACCTCCGGGCCCTCAAGATGGCCGCCGATCTGCAGATCGACGGCGCGGAACGACTTCAACGGCGACGGGAGCATCCTGCCCGACGCCGTCCACAAGCTTTTCTCCGACGCCGGGCCGGGGACGGATCGGCGCCACCTAAACTGGCGCGTCTGGCTGCCTTACGGCACCGCCCCCAGCTCCGGCGCCTACGGGTATGCCGTCCACCCGGACTACGGCTACTCGCTGGATGGGAGCGCCTACTACCCGAACTACGGCAACTGCGCCGACGGCGACGCTAATCCGTACAATTACGGCACGCATGACGCCGTTGACGGCTATGGCTACACGTACTACTACATCCTCGGCTGGTGACGCCGCGCGCGGGCGCGACGGCGGCCGCGCTTCCCCCGCAAACCGTCCGTCGCCGGTTGACGAGCTCGGACGGGAGTTGGTGTTCACGCCATGTCGAAGCCAAAAAAGAGCGCCGGCCCACTCCTGGCCGCCTTCGCCGATCGGATCCGCGGCTGGCTTCTAGACCGTCTCGGTGGCCTGCTTCTCCCAAGCGATGACGTAGTCGCCGCCATAGCGAAATAGGACTTTGGGCTGGTACGTCCGGGGAAACGCCCCGCCGAAACCGTAGTACGTCACGACGCGCGTCCCCCCGGGGAATTGCCGGAGTTTTTCCTCGACGAACGCGACGTAGAGCTCGTAACGCCGGGCGCTGAGCGCCACGGTATCGTCGAGGGCGATCGACGGCGTCAGGTGCTCGAGGAAGGGGTTGAAGAGGTAAAAGGCGTCGTACTGCGACCAGTCGACCTCTTCGGCGTTCCCCGCGAGAAAGGCCGCGCGGTCGATCCCGTGGTCCCGGCAGACGCGCTCGGCCTCGTGCAGGAGCACCGGCCGCTGCTCGACGCCGATGAAGGTCCCTTGGGTGACGAGCGCGCCGAT